>JAKFYM010000408.1 GCA_021730855.1 Bdellovibrionales bacterium | reverse complement strand
ACCCGGCAAGAAAAAACAAGAATGCCGGTGGGTAGAAAAAGGCAGGCGATCGTGAACAAGAGCCCGAGCAGCTGCACTGAAAAACAAAGAAGTAAAAGAGACACTAGCGAAAAGCCAAGATCCCCACGCCCGCTGACCGGCTCGCCAAAAATCGCGGCCCGGAACGAGCGCTGCGCCTGCTGCCGCCAACTAAGAAAAAGATAGAGCAGCGACGCGATCCCGAGAAAAGAAAAGAAAAAAGATTCCCCCTGGCTGATCGTGACGAGATCACCAAAATAGAGAGCCTGGCTTTCTACCAGGGGAAAAATCCCCGCGAGAAAATACGTAAAGGCCCAGAACACCACATAGGCTCCGAGATAGATCACCGTGGGCGATTGGGTGCGCTTCGCGATAAAGCCCGTGAGCCAAAATCCGAGCGCCGAAAAGACAAGACCCGCCAGCAAAGGCCAGATCGTATGGTCAATGTGGTCATCGGCTAAATACGTTTTCACCGCCAAAAGCCCCAACAGCACTCCTAGGCCCGCAGACTGCCCCACGGCAAGCGCCTGCACCGTGGCCTCGCGAGTGACCACAAAAGCGCCCACCACGGCCAGTGCCGCCGCCGTGAGGGTGGCGGCCATGATCGTGGACCAGTAGAGAAAGAAGAGTTCCATCATGAAATTCGATCTAAATTTATTTTATGGATAACGATTCCGGGCAGCCATTCTTCCGGATGATCTTCGTGGGAGATAAGGACAACAGCACGCCTAGGATCCGCTAGGAGCTGCCGCAAAAGTTTTTTCACCTGGCCCTTGGCGTTTTTGTCGAGATGATTCCAAGGCTCGTCGAGCACGAGCAGGGGCTCGGAAGTGGAAAAAAACTGGGCAAGCAGGGCACGTTGCCGTTCGCCCCCGCTGGCTTGGTTCCAAGCCAGGGCGAGGTGGCGCGGGCTCAGCAGGCCAAAAAGTTCCTGCTGCGGGCCAATCACATCTCGCAGCGAAAAAGGCAGATGCGAGGCTTTGTTCTGCATCTGCGGAAGATAGCGAAATCCGGAAAAAGTGTTTTCGATCGCGCCCGCGCTGGCGGGATGCAGGCCCAAGAGCGTGCGCGCGAGCAGGCTTTTGCCGCTGCCATTGGTTCCTTCGATATGCAGGACTTCTCCGCCCCGGAGGGCCAGGGAGAGCTGGCGCACCAGAGCGGGAAGTCCAGGAGGTCCATAAGCTAGGTTCTCTGCGCGTAGCATCTCACTTTCCTCGCACGAGGCGATCCGCCAGAGCCTCTTGCCAAGAACGATAGGCTTCGGGAGCAGAGAAATCCGCGAGCGAAGTGTCGAGCTGCAGCACGAGCACTCCGGACATTTCCTGGAATTTTTCCAGGCTGGCCTTGGGATAGTGCACGGAGGCGAGAGCGAGGATGGCTTTTTCCTGTTTCGCCTTCTGCGCCACTGCCCCGAGCCGCGCCGCTGAGGGGGGCACGCCCGGGATTTCCTCGATCGAGCCTAACGATCGCAGCCCATAGGTCTGGAAAAAATAAAAAAACTCTTTGTGGTATTCGTAGATGGATTTCCCGGCCAAGGGCCGAAGCTTTTGGGAGACATTTTTTTGGATGTCTTTTAGCTCGTCCTCCAGCTTACGGCGGTTTTCCGCAAAAAAAGCCGCCCGCTCTGGAACCATCTTGGCAAGCACCCGCTCCACCTCTTGCGCCGCCTCCGCCATGCGCGCCGGTGACAACCAATAGTGGGGATTCCCACCAAGGTGCGTATCGCCCATGGAGCGATCCACCTTCCCTACGGGTTTTTCCAAAACAGAAACCGTCCGGGAGAGGTCGCAGTCGCCGGGGCCGCCCGTGGCCACTTTTGCATTGGCCGCACGCTCGAGCACCTTCGGCAACCAGCCGATCTCGAGATCAGCCCCTACGCGGCAGAGCAGATCAGCACGCGCCACCGCCAGAATAAAATCCGGGCGCGCCTCGAGAAAATGAAAGTTCTGGGAGGGCTTGGCCAGCGATTTCACTTCCACTGCACTTCCCCCCACACGCCCGAGTAACCAAGCCACATCAGGAGTGGTGCCCACGGCCTGGAGTGCAGCGAAGGCAGGAGAGAAAAGCAGGAAGAGTTTAAAAATCATGGGCGGGGTGATCTCCTAAGAGAAAGACGGCCTGTACCGCTAGGGTGCGATTCACCTGCGAGTCGTGGTGACCCCGCTTTTCATAGTCCATTTGGTAAGCCGCTTTGAAGCGCGCAAACTCGCTATGGCGATACACCAGGGTGGGCACCAAGGAATAGTCTAGATTTTTGTCGGCGCTGGTGTCGATGCTATAGCCATCCAGACGAAAGCCAAGATCCAGAGGGCCGCTGAGGTGGCGCTGCAGATAAAAATAACTTCCATAAACGCGACTCAAAGCCCCGCCCAGCGGGCGAAGGTTGCGGCCATAAGCTTCGGCTTGCACTAGCCACTTGGTATAGGCTCCCTCCTTCCATTTGGCCGTGGCGTCGAGGCCGAAGATTTGCATCTTGCCCGTGTCGCGAGCATCGCGGGCGAGATAGTTCCAGCCCGCCTGCAAGCCACCGGTTTCCCCTAGTGGAAAATAGTTGGCCAGCCGCAGATAGTGCGTGGGCCGCACAGGCTTCATTCCTTCCGAATGAGAATGCCCGAACGTCCAACCATTCGTGAGGCCGAGGGTGAGCTCAGTGTAGATGGGCAAGAAGGGAAAGAGTATATTCGCTTGGCCGCCCGTATCGCTTGCGGCTTCTTCGGCGAAAAACTCCTCTTGAACCTTAGGGGTGGTCACGAAAGGCCAGTCATGACGATGAAATTGATTGAGGCGGCCCACTCCCAAAAAAAACTTTCCAGCCTTGAGGCGCACATTAGGCAGAAGCTTGCTCGAAGCCAGATACGCTTCCTCCACTTCCAAATGATGCTCGCCCCCTTCGTTATGCGCAGCAAAAAAGAGGGCTCCCTCGAAGCCATGATCAATTGGGCCGTAAATTCCGAACTCCGCCTCTCTCAGGTCCAGGCGCTGCGGATAGGCTTCCTGGTTCTTGGCGCCAAAGTATCCGGTGAAATCCGCGGCGCCCACGAACTTGAGGCCAGTGCCCTCAGCCATCGCCTGGGCTTCGGAACTAAAAAAAAGCAAAAGGAAAATCATGAGCATGAGGAAGGGGGTACCATGCGTTTTTAGTTATTGCAATTGAATTGCAATAACTAAAAACGACCGGTGGACGAAACCAAAGACCCTGGTAGGATGGTTGGGGGAGGAAAAATGAGATCACTGTTCCTACTTTCGCTTTTTTGTTTTGCACAACCCTGCCATGCCGACTCTACGGGAGTTTGGCTAGGCACCGTGCAATGGACGTTTGATGGAGAAGGACCGGACTGCGATGCACAAATGGCATTCCGCGAAAATGCCGGAGAAATTGTGGCGCTAGAGGGCTATGTAGATTGCGGCATCGTAACGCTGGAGACTCCTCCGCTTACCCTAAAAAAATTGGGGGCCAAGCTCACTCTCGACGGAACGGTGGTAGGAGACTGGAGCGAAAACTCCGCGCACTGGAAAGTGCCCTATAGCGATACGGTGAGCATTGAAACCAAGATCACCATCACCCCAGATGGGATGATGGACTACGAAGACATTTGGACCGGATCCGAGGGCTTGATCTACCGCATCAGTGGCCAGCTCCGGCGCCAATAGCTTATTGCAGGGTGCGGTAACAGCTGCTGACCCGGCAACTGCCCGGGCAGTTGCTTAGCGCAGATTGCCTTGCCGCCCCCTCACTGTAGCCTGATCCACCATAATACCGGCCCCATGAGTCAATGGCATTGCATTGGAAAAAAGAAATCTGAGGACGTGGAGGATCGCGGCGCACCCGAGGGGTATTTTCTTCCTCAGCCCAGCAGAGAGAAGACAAGAGCAAAAGCAAAAACATAAGTCCTCCTTATTTTCAAAGCTCGACGACTAACAGACGACCAGAGGCTCGTCAAATTCCGCGCGACCCTCTCCGACTTTAGTGATATTTCTTAAGCCATGACATTCCATCCACTCACCGCGCTTCGCCTGCTCGCCAGGAGTTGGAAGCTGCTCTTGCTCTCGCTCCTCGTCTCCCTTTCCGCCGCCGCCTACCAAAGGATCACCGGCCCCACGCATCCGAAAAAAATCGTGGTCGAGGTGGGGGAGCAGAAATTTTCCTTCAAAACCTTGCGCAGCCACGAGACCACGGCGGGAGCGCCCATCCACATTCCCGCGGGCCTGGCCGCCTATGCTCCCACCTTGCTCTACAAACGCTACCCCACCAAGGACGCCTGGACTTCCCAGCCCTTCGCAGCCGAAGCGCCAGACTCGCTCCTTGCCACCCTCCCTCTCCAACCCGCAGCGGGAAAAGTGGAATACCAAATCATGGTAGACGGAAAGCTCTACCCCCCAGAGCCAGTGCGCTTGCGCTACAAAGATCCAGTGCCTCTCACCATCTTGATCCCGCACATTTATTCGATGTTTGCGGCCTTGCTGTTCGGAGCCTGGGCCCTGCTCGAGGCTTTGCGCTTTCGGCGCAGCCAGGAGCCCCTGGCCATTCCCACGGCCACTCTCCTTT
>JAKFYM010000398.1 GCA_021730855.1 Bdellovibrionales bacterium | reverse complement strand
CCGGAATAACCTAATTGAAGAAATTATTTTAGTTTGTATAGTCATGTTTATCTTCCTGCTTCACTTCCGAAGCACAGTCGTAGTGGTGATTTCTCTCGCGCTCTCGCTTCTGATCTCTTTCATCCCACTCTATTATCTTGGGATCAGCCTGAATATCATGTCACTCGGCGGATTCATTCTAGCCATTGGCGACATCGTGGATGGCGGAATCATCTTGGTGGAGAATACGCATAAGAAAATTTCGGAAAATAAGGGGCCACTCAATTACAGGGAGCTTGCGGTAGAGGCCTGTACCGAGCTTGGCCCCGGTCTTTTCAGTTCCATTCTCGTGATTGCCGTCTCTTTCCTGCCGATCTTTACGATGGAGGCTCAGGAAGGAAAGTTATTTCAGCCGCTGGCCTTCTCTAAATCCTTCGTGATGATTATCACGGCCTTTTTGTCGATCACCTTGATTCCTCCGCTGATTGCCACCTTTGTGAAAGGCCGAATTCGAACGGAGAATGAAAACCCGATTCAGCGCAGACTTTTGGCCTGGTACCGCCCTGTTTTGAGTTGGTCGCTTCATCATACCAAGTCGGTCATGGCTGGCGCGGCCTTGCTAATTGTAATCTCGGGATTCGCTTTTTCCAGGCTGGGATCGGAGTTCATGCCTTCTCTTTGGGAAGGCGACCTTCTCTATATGCCCATTACGGTTCCAGGGATTTCCGTTACCGCCGCGACAGATATTCTTTCGCGCCAGGGAGAGGCGATTAAATCCATCCCCGAGGTGGAAACGGTTTTTGGTAAGGCTGGAAGATATGAGACCGCGACCGACCCGGCACCCCTATCCATGTTTGAGTATACGATTCGACTGAAACCTCGCGGCAAGTGGAGAGCGGGCCTCGGGGAAGAAGAACTGATCGCGCAGCTTGATAAGGCGGTAAGCATCCCCGGTATGAATCGAGCCTGGACGAAACCCATTCGTGGCCGAACCGACATGCTGTCTACGGGCATACGCACGCCAGTTGGGGTGAAAATATTTGGGAAAGATATTCACGTTATTGAGCAAATCGGCCAAGAGCTGGAATCGACTTTAAGCAAGGTTCAGGGAACCCGCAGTGTTTACGCCGAGAGGATCGGCGGCGGTTATTACCTCTACTATGAGCCGGATCGTCAGGCACTGCAGCGTTACGGCCTGAATGTAGGTGATGCTCAGTTAGTGGTGGAAACAGCTATCGGGGGGATGGAAATCTCACAGACCGTGGAGGGGCGGGAACGATACTCCATCAACTTAAGATACCCTCGCGAGCTACGTGACGATGTTGAAAAAATCAGCCGCATTCTGGTGACATCGCCATTGGGCATTCAGGTTCCGCTTGGGCAACTTGGAAAAATCGTCACACGCATGGGCCCGCCCATGATTCTCGACGAGAACGGATCGATCGCTGGCTACGTTTATATAGACTTAAAGGATCGTGATCCAGGCGGCTACGTGGCCGATGCCAAGAAAGCGGTCGAAAAAGAAGTAGTGCTTCCCCCTGGTTACTTTATTACCTGGACGGGGCAGTACGAATACTTGGAACGGATGCAGAACAAGATGAAAATTGTACTGCCCCTTACAGTTCTTCTCATTTTCCTTGTGCTCTATTTGTCGATGAGATCCGTTTCGAAAACCTTACTCACTATGAGCTCTCTGCCGCTCGCGGCAGTGGGTAGCATCCTGTTTATCTGGTTCCTTGGCTACAACATGAGCGTTGCCATTTGGGTAGGGATCATTGCGCTGATGGGCGTTGCAGTTCAAGACACCATGGTGATGGTGACGTTCCTCGACGAAGCCTGGGGAAAACAACGGACGGCCGGGGGATTGAATACGACTATGGACGGAATTCAAGCGACCACCGCTGGCGCGCTCAAGAGCTTTCGATCCGTAGTCATGGACCTCGTGACGGACTTTGTAGGCCTAATACCGGTTATGCTCGCCGTCGGTCTCGGTGCCGACGTGATGAAGAGACTATCCGCACCGATGTTCGGTGGATTATTCCTGCTCATGTTTTTTATCCTGATTGTGATTCCGGTAATTTATCAACTGCAAGAAGGGCGAAAGTTGTCAAAAGGGGCAGGATTGTGAGCGGGGACCACAGTTCGGACAAAGCTACTCGTTACACGCCATGGGCAAATTCGATTGAAGAAGTCGCTGCACGACTAAAAGTAGATCGTGCGCAAGGACTCGGCGCGGAGGAGGTTCAACAGCGAAGGGAAGAGTTTGGCGCCAATGAAATGAAAGAGGGAGAAAGGGTCTCGCCACTGATGCGATTCTTCGCCCAGCTCAAGAGCCCCGTCGTGCTCGTGTTACTGCTTGCCACTCTAGTCTCAGCCCTTATAGGCGAGTTTGTTGACGCCATAGCCATCGTTGCGATCGTATGCCTGAATTCGATCATTAGTTATGTTCAAGAAGCCAAAGCCGAAGCCGCCATAGAAGCACTCAAAAAGCTGGCCGCCCCTCGCACAAGGGTGCTCAGGGACGGTCAAGTGCTGGAAGCTCCGTCCGGAGAAATCGTTGCGGGCGATATTCTAGTATTCGAAGCAGGCGACTATGTAGCGGCTGACGCGCGAATCTTTGAAGCTAATCAATTAACTGTAGATGAGTCCTTGCTCACTGGCGAGTCCATGCCGACAGGGAAAATACTCAATGCAGTAGGAGAATCGGTAGGGCTCGGGGACCGAACAAACATGATTTTTGCCGGCACCGCCGTGAGCACTGGAGCCGGAAAGGCCCTAGTAACGGCAATTGGCATGGAAACGGAAATTGGAAGCATCGCTGGAATGCTCGAAGGGACGAAGAAAGAAAAGACCCCACTCCAGTCTAGATTGGAGGAGGTCTCGTCGAAACTCCTCTTGCTCTGTCTCGGTGTTGTGGTGCTCATCAGTGTCTTTGGTTTTATTCACGGAGAGACCTGGCTCGTCATCTCAATGACTGCCATAAGCTTGGGGGTTGCGGCAATTCCAGAAGGGCTCCCTGCGGTTGTCACTTTGGCGCTGGCACTTGCGGTTAGAAGAATGACGAAACGGAACGTTATTATCAGGCATCTTCCTTCCGTGGAAACACTTGGCTCTACGGACGTTATCTGCACAGACAAGACGGGTACCTTAACGACCGGAAAGATGAGAGTTCGAGACGTGCTCTTTGCGGACGGTCAAAGCATTTCAGCAAACGATGCAGCTCGAGCACATTCCCCGGAACTGTCTCGGCTCGTGCGCTCCGCGGTACTCTGCTCCAACGCTTCTTTGAACCAAAATGGAGAGATCACAGGAGACCCCACTGAAGTGGCATTGCTCTGCCTTGCCAAGGACGCCGGAATGCACCCTAAGGAAATTTCAGCGGCATCCCCGAGGATTGCAGAGTGGAGCTTTGATAGCGTTCGCAAACGCATGAGTGTGGCCACCCGCGAGGGAGGCCAAGTGATCATTCACGTAAAGGGTGCGCCGGAATCCATACTCTCTCTTTGCAGCGTTACCGATGAGCAGAGCGGTCATATCACAAAACTCATGGAGACGTTCTCCTGCCAAGGACACAGGCTCTTGGCCTTTGCACAGTCTGAGCCTCAGCCGGATGCGCACAAATGGGCTGAGCTTTCGTTGGAGAGGGTAGAACAAAACCTGACGTATTTGGGAATGGTCGCAATCGCTGATCCGCCCCGGCCAGAGTCCGTCGGTGCCATCGCCGCTTGCAAGAAGGCTGGAATTCGCGTGGTCATGATAACCGGCGATCATCCAGCCACGGCGAAGGCAATAGCCTCGGAGCTCGGGATTGTGATTCCCGGAAAGTTTGAAGAAGTGCTTACCGGAGTAGATCTAGCGAAGCTATCGCAGAAGGAGCTGGAGATCCGAGTGAAGACTACGGCAGTCTATGCTCGCGTGGCCCCCGAAGATAAACTAAGAATTGTTGAAGCCTGGAAGGCGCTTGGGAGTGTAGTGGCGATGACGGGCGATGGCGTGAATGATGCTCCGGCTTTGAAGGCAGCGTCGATCGGCATCTCCATGGGGCGCGGAGGCACTGAAGTGGCTCGTCAGGCGTCATCGATGATTCTTGCCGACGATAATTTCGCCACAATTGTATCCGCGGTCGAGGAAGGGCGCGGGATTTTTGGCAGTATGCGACGCACGATTCAGTATCTGTTGTCGGGAAACTTGGCCGAAATCCTAGTGATGTTAGGGGCGGCATTGGCCGGATGGCCCGCGCCTTTAGCGCCCGTGCATCTTCTCTGGATCAATTTAGTCACGGATGGTCTGCCGGCCCTTGCGCTAGCGGCCGAGCCGGTTCCCAAAGACATCTTGGCATCAGAATCAAAACCTTCTCCTAAAAACTTCTTTAGCCGAAAATTCTACGGAGAAGTGGGCTTCGTTGGGGGAATGACGGCAGCGCTAGCTCTCGCGGTCTATGGCTACGCCATCAATACCGCAGACGAAATTACGGCGAGATCTTATGTATTTTCTTTTCTTGTTTTCGCCGAGCTCTTCCGATCTTTTGCCAGTCGTCATGAATCTAAAACGTATTTTCAGCTCGGGCCGAGATCGAACATATATCACTTACTGGTG
>JAKFYM010000426.1 GCA_021730855.1 Bdellovibrionales bacterium | reverse complement strand
CGGCATTGAGCACGGTGAGAAAATCTTTGGATTGGATGGCGCGTACGGCCTCGCCAATCGCGATATTGCCCACGAGTCCCAGCATATGGGCATTCATGCCCTTCGGAAGCGGCATCACAAATTCTGGTTTCGAGAGAGTGAGGGGAATGAGTCCATAGCGTTTGCGCTGCGTGGGCAGCACGAGATTGCCGGGCACCTCGCGGCGGCCGAAGACATCGATCTCTGTTTTATAAGAGGAGATCAGTTGCGAGGGATCAAAACTCAAGAGCGCCTCGGGGCGAAAGGCCGGCACAAAAAATCCGACCTCCAGGGTGGTGCTGTTGAGGCCGGGAGGAAAGCCAGTGACTTTGCCCTCAAAAAAAGCATGGTCGTTTTCTGCGGCAAACTCTTGGAGGGTCAGCTCCACCTGCGGTTGGCGATTCGCGAGCACTGATAGGGTAGAGAAGCCCGCCTTACTCGCCGTCACCGTATGGGAGCCCGCGCGTAAGGAGGCATGGGAAAAAGAGGCTGTTCCATTGGCGTCGGTGAGCGCGCTATTTCCGGCAAAGGGCACTCCCGCTTTTTGGCCGATCAGCACCAGGGCACCGGCCAAGGGTTGTCCAGACTCTTTTACCGTCACTGTCAAATCTGGCGCGAGGCCAAAGATCCGTTCGAGCAAAGAGAGGCTGCGAGTGGCAGGGTGCGTTTTTACGTTGAAGCTTGCCGCAAGGGCGAGGGAATTGTGCGTGGCAACAAATGCGAGGATGGCCAGGAGGAGAATGCGCATAGAGGAGATTCCTTTCTAAATAAGGAGATTTCGTATCTCCTTTTCTGAGTTCTCGAGCGCCCCTCAATTTGCTGAATTTGCACTTTGCTGTTGGCACCGAGTCCTTGTATACAATCGGCAGTGCCAGAAGAAATCATGAGACCGGAATCAGTGTTGGAAGAGGGAAAACGTGTATTGCGGGTGGAGGCCGAAGCTCTACAAGCAATGGCCGCGCGTTTGGATGCGTCGTTCACGCAGGCCGTGGATTTGATCCATGCGAGCCTGCTCAAGGGCGGCAAGGTAGTGACCTCGGGCGTGGGAAAATCCGGGAATGTGGCGCAGAAAGTAGCGGCCACGCTCACGAGCACGGGCAGCATGGCGGTCTTTCTTCATCCCACCGAGGCCTTGCATGGTGATCTTGGTTTGTTGGGCCGTGAGGACATCCTGCTGCTTTTTTCCCATGGCGGCTCTTCTCAAGAAATTTTATTGATGTTGCCAGCGGCCAAGGAACTTTGCCGGGGCGCGATCGCGGTACTAGGCAATCCCGCGGGCTCGCTGGCGCAGCATGCTCTAGCGGTGATCCCGGCCTCGATTTCTTCCGAGGCTTGCCCCGATAATCTAGCGCCCACGGCTTCTTCCACCCTGGCGATGGCCGTGGGGGATGCAATCGCGATGGCGCTCAAGATGAAGGCGGGTTTTGGCCCCGATAAGTATGCGCGCCTGCACCCGGGCGGCCAACTGGGCCGTCGTCTGCTCACCTTGGTTTCCGATCTGATGCACCGAGAAGGGGACTTCGCAGTTCTCGGCCCCGAGGCCACCATGGACGAAGTGGTGATCGCCCTCACGAAATATCGCCACAGTGGCGTTTGTATTGTGGACGGAAAAACCAAAACGGGGAAAAGTATGTTGGTGGGTGTGGTCGTGGAAGGCGACATCCGCCGCGCGCTCTTAAAAAAAGAAGCGTTTTTTGGATTGAAGGCGCGCGACATCATGACGGTGAAGCCCAAATCGGTGAAGCCGGAAACCAAGGCGGCCGACGCGCTAGAGCTGATGGAAAATCGCGAGGGCCAGTTGAGCTTTCTGCCGGTGCTCGACGCCGAGGGTGGATGTGTGGGTGTCTTGCGCGTGCATGATCTGGTGCTTTCCGGTCTCAACTAAACCGTAGTGAAAAGGAGATTCCATGGCGATTCCGGTCAACTTTGACTTAGAGTCCCCGGCCTGGCTGCGCAACCTGCGTTGGGCGGCTATTGCTGGTATGGCTGCCGCCGTGCTCGGGGCGAAGATGCTGGGAGCGCAGCTGCCTCTCTGGCCAATTTTTCTTTTCATTGGCGCCTTGGGAGTTTGGAATCTTTTTTTGCCCGCCATCGAAGATCGTTTTTTTGCCACCTCGAAGGGCTTTGTCTTTCTGCAAATGATCGTCGATGTGGTGGCCCTCACCGGAGTGCTCTGGTTCAGTGGCGGCCTCGTCAACCCCTTCATCGAGTTCTATGTCCTGCACGTGATCGTGGCGGGGCTGCTGCTCAATTCTGTGCTCACCATGGCGGTCTCGCTCTTTGCGGCCTTTTGTGTGGTCTTTCTCATTTTCGCGCCCGCCCTGCAAGTGGGCACGCAACTGATCGAGCTGCGCTCTTCGCCAATTTGGTTTGGCTTGCCGATCGGAATCATTCTTCTCATCGGCATCACCTCGGGCTTCATTCTGGTTTTTCTGGGGCGCTTGGGACGGGCGCAGGATCAGCTCCGCCATCGCATCAAGATGGAAGCGCTCGGGCGGCTCGTGGCCGGGCTGGCGCATGAAATCGGCACCCCGCTCAATTCGATTTTAGTACTGGCCAAGGAGATGGAATCCAGTGTGGGCGACGAGCAACAAAAAGAATTGAAGATCATCGGCAGCCAAGCGCGGCGCTGCGGGGAGATTGTCTCGCTGCTCCTGGGATATTCCCGCACCCTCGTGCGCAATAGTGAGGACGTAAAATACACGTCCGTGGCTCTGGTGAAATGGGTGGAGGATACGTACCACCTCCTGGTGCAGGCCGAATCCAAGCGCTATCCCGGCCGCGTGCGCCCTAATATCACCTTTTCCGTGCAGGCGAAGGGCTTGCCCGAGTCCGTGAAAGTTCCGGAACTTATTTTGCGCCAAGTGCTCGAAAATCTGCTAAAAAATGCCCGTGACGCGCTGGGCAATATCCCGGAGCCCAAAATTCAGGTCGAAATCTATGTGGACGAGACAGAGGACGAGCTCGTGATTGTCGTAAATGACAATGGCCAGGGCTTCTCTAAAGAGGAGAAGGAAAAAGCCTTCGAAGCCTTTTTTTCCACGAAAGATCCAGGACTTGGCAGCGGTTTGGGTCTTTATATTTCGTATTATTTGCTCACCCAGGTGGGCGGCAGAATTGTCATTGAAGATGGTTCCGGACCTGGTGCTAGAATGCTAGTCGCGTTGCCGCGGCTGGACGGGCTTGATGACCAAGCCTAGGGGGCCCAAACGAAAGGATGGAACATGGTTTCTAGCGTACTAATTGTGGATGATGACGAAATTTTCCGGAATACGCTCAAGGGCGCCTTTGAAAAAAGAAGGATCCGCGCTTGGACTGCTTCGAATGAATCAGAGGCGATGGGAATCTTTCGCGAGAACCAACCCGACCTGGTGATGCTCGACTACCGCATGCCGGGCCTTGATGGCATTAGCGTCCTGCGCGAGATGCATGTCTTCAATCCCCAGCCCGTCTACATCCTGCTCACCGGCTATGGCAGCATCCCGATGACGGTGGAATCGATGAAAGAGGGCGCCGACAGCGTGCTGCAGAAACCCTGCGACGTGGACGCCATCCTGGCGGAAGCGCATCGCCTGATCGACAAAAAGAAAAAGCGCGTGCCTGGAATGGACGAGTCGGAATTCCGTTCCTATAACCTCAACATCCTCGAGCGCGTGGGCATTGAGAAAGCCCTAAAAGCCACGAGGGGAAATGTCAGCAAAGCAGCATTGCTTTTGGGCATCGACCGCCGTACGCTGCAAAGAAAAATGAAGAGGATTTTTTAAGGGGCAGGCCCCTCTCCTCTCTTGGTATGGTAGCGAGGGGCTTTTGGTCACCCAGAATTTTTTTTCCATTTCAACTAGGGCGCTTCTCGGCGCCCTTCTTTTTTCCCTGCCCGCTCTAGCGGTGGACAAACCCTCCAGTCCCACACTCCTTCCTTCGCCCAAGGCGCGCACCACGCGGCTGATGGCGCTCACGGGAGACGGAGATTTTGCCGACGATCGCGTGGCCTGGGACAAAACCTACGAACGCAAAGACTATGTGTTTGGCAAGGACCCAGCCCCCTTCCTCGTGGAGCAGGTGGCTCGCCTCCCTAAGGGGCGCGCGCTGGACATCGCCGTGGGTGAGGGGCGCAATGCCGTCTACCTCGCCAAAAAAGGATTTCTCGTCGAGGGCGTGGACATCTCGATCGTGGGCCTGCGCAAGGCGCAGAAGCTGGCCGCCGAAAATGGCGTGAAAATCCAAACCACGAATGCCGACCTCAACAAATACAAGATCAAACCCGAGAGCTATTCCGTGATTCTAAATTTTTATTATTTACAAAGAAGCCTATTCCCGGAGATCAAGGCTGGCCTCAAAAAAGGCGGGGTGCTGGTGTTCGAGACCTATACTACCGAGCACCTGAATAATGCGGGCGTGGCCGGCTGGGAGCGCGATTATCTGCTCGCGCCTGGGGAGCTGAAGAAGGCGTTTTCGGACATGGAGATCCTCTATTACGGGGAGAAGAATGACGGGAAAGAGGCGGTGGCTAGCCTGGTAGCCCGAAAACGTTGAAAACTGGCCCACTTGCCTGTGGATAAAAGTCGCTATGCTATGAATTTCTCTCAGTAAT
>JAKFYM010000404.1 GCA_021730855.1 Bdellovibrionales bacterium | reverse complement strand
GAAATGAAATAGTCTGTAGCTATGAACGAAGAACTCAAAATACGGGATGCACTTCAGGTGTTCTACGGGAGTGAGTCGCTCGGGCAAGATGCGTTTATCGCTAAAATCAATTACGCCGATTTTAAAATTTTTAAACTCCCATTCCCGAATTTAAAAAAACGGCGAGAGATCGTCTATCTTCATGACATCAACCACGTGCTCTCCGGTTATGACACAAGCTGGATGGGAGAAGGTGAAGTTGCGGCTTGGGAGCTAGGTAGTGGCTTCCCACCTCGCTGCTGGGTCGGCTATTTCTATGCTCCCTTCACCCTTATGATTGGTTTGGTTCTTAGCCCTGTTAGAGTTTATAGGGCATTTCTACGCGGGCGACGGCAGAAAAACTCTTGTTATGCCGATCTTAGCAAGGAAGAGATTTTCAATCTCTCGGTCAAGGATCTGAAGATCATCCTAGGTCACTGAAAAAGCTCACAACCTGGCTTCTCAAATCGAGTGAACTGAAAATATCGGCCTTGCCACTCACGAAAATAACACTCTGCTTCGTGGTGCGCACTAGGTAGATCGCGAGAAGCGCGGATTCCATGAGCGCCTCGGGCCCCGTCCTGCATAACGCAAGAACTCCGTGCTTCCTGCCTCTAGAAATATACCTTTAGGGTATGCCATCATCCTTAGATCGGAGGGGTCAATGACTCACGCATTTTTCATATTGGGAGTATTTGTTTTCACCATGAACCCTATTAGTTTTGCCGCAGACAAAATTCTGCAAAGGGAAGTTGCTGGCCCAGCGAGCGGCCTATCCAAGGGAATGAAATTGATCTATTCCTCCAACGGTGAGGAGCAATCGCCATGGGAAATAAAAAATATTGAGAGCGATATTTCCCTAGAGGGCTGGAAGAATTGCGCAAGGTTAGAAATTTCCTATGGGGACGGCGCAGAATCAAGATCTGAATGCATTACAGAGGACGGCTTCTTGATGGTCAACTATGGAGGTGGTTGGCGACAATCCCGACCAGTCTACGAGAAAATGATTCTAGAGAAGAAAAATCCGTCGGGCTCTCTGGTGGCCAAATACACCACGTCTGAATTTTCAAATGTGCTCATTGGTGGCGTAAGCTACTCGGCCTTGCAGACGGAAGTTATCAATTACAATCCAGACGGCAGCATAAAGAACCGATTGCTGGAGAAATACTCCGTGGGAATGGCGACAGCCCTAGAGGGGGCCTTCCAAATCCCAGATAACCATAACGATTCGGGCTGGCAAACGGTAAATGCTTTTCACCTTAGTAGAGTGGAAGTGGCCAAGTAGGCCTTGATTCAGCTATAAAAGATATTTATCCGCTATTTCAGGCTGCATGCCATCACTCTCACTTAGCGATGCTTGATCGATGAGCCTCTAAAGCTTTGTCAAGCAGTGGCTGGCTTTTGCGGGTAAAATACGTAGTGTTTTTGAATGGTTATAAAATGGTCTTGATTATGTGTTATACATAAGTTATACTAAAGTAAGTACGGAGGATTTTATGAAGAAGAAGCTTTCAGCGATTGGGAATAGCTATGGTGTCGTCATTGAAAAACCTATTCTTGAGTTGCTGAATATCGACCGAGACACCGAACTGGAAATGACAACAGATGGGCATCGCCTTGTTATCGAACCGGTTCGCACAGGCAAAAAAAGTCTTCGCGCTTCAGCAGAGAAGGTTATGAAGAAGCATGACGCCACCTTGAGGAAGCTGGCGAAGTGAGTGGAGCTGAGTATCGCTTTTTAAGTCTTGAAGATGTTTTAGAATTACACGAAATGCAGCTGGCACAATATGGCGGAGCCACGGGCATTCGAGATCCAGGATTACTCGAATCCGCAGTCATGATGCCGCAGGCGTCGTTTGGTGGACAATACGTTCACAACGGTATTTGTGAAATGGCCGCAGCTTATGCTTTCCACATCGCTGAGAATCAGCCATTTGTCGACGGAAATAAAAGAACGGCTATAGTGGCAGCCCTTGTTTTTCTAGATTGGCATCAGCTGGATGTAGAGGATCCTGGCGAAGAACTTTACAATGCCATGATCAGTCTTGCAGAAAGGCGAATCGACAAAGCCGAGCTTGCAAAGATTTTTGAAAAGCTAGCGAAACCGAATTCAAGGTGAAATAGAAGACGACTATGGCGAAAGAGGGGGTCTCCCGAGCTACCAATGCCGCCAGCAAGGGAAATGTCCGGTTATCATGTACGTGTAACAGAATTCCAAGGGGGAAGTCTATTCCACCCTCCCGCACCTGCTTCCGTGCAGGAAAAGCAGCCTCTCCGCGCCATCTAATATTTCATGACACCCTTCCCCATCCCCCGCTAAATCCCGTAAACTAAGAGAAAGTCACTCCCAATGGATGGGAGCTAGTCCTCAGGAAGGGGAAGTCTTTGCGCCAGCTATTTTCATTTCTCACCATTCTATTCCTACTCACCGCCTGTGGATCCGACGACGAGGAAGTTCCCGCCCCCGAGGCCGTTGCCTGCCCGGCCCTAAGCCCCGTGGAGGAAAGCGCCAAGTCGGCGCAAGGCCACCAGCGCTATATCGTCAAACTTTCCGCGCGAGCAAAGCGCCTTGGCGCAAAGAGCTTTCTGCGTACTCTCCCCAAAAGGGCCAGCGCCCAGCGCCTGCAGTCGGATCTCTACCTGCTAAAACTACCCGCCGCGCTCACCGCCGCAGAGGTATCGGCCTCCGAGAACTACGAATTTATGGAGCCCGACTATAAGGTCTTCACCACCCTCGCCTCCGACGATGATTCTTTGCATAGGCAATGGGCGCATGAGGTGGTGCAGTCGGCCGAGGCTTGGGACATTGAGCGGGGGAATCGCAATGTGCTAGTGGCCGTGCTCGACTCGGGCGTGGACTATAACCATCCCGACTTAGCCGACAATATTTGGACAAATCCCGGCGAGACCATGAATGGCGTGGATGACGATGGCAATGGTTTCGTGGACGACTTGCATGGCTGGAATTTCGTCGACAATAACAATACTCCGATCGCGGATGACCGCTCGTTTCATGGCACGCATGTGGCCGGCACCGTGGGAGCGGTGGGAAACAATGGCATCGGGATTTCGGGCCAAGCGCAGCTCGTGCGCCTCCTGCCGCTAAAATTTCTCGGGGCCGATGGCTCAGGATTTTCCTCTGATGCGATCCGCGGCATTGACTACGCCATCCAGAAGGGCGCGCATATCATCAACAATAGCTGGGGCTCGGGCTCTCGCTCCACCGCGCTTTCGCAAGCGATTGACCGCGCCCGCCAGGCCGGAATTCTTTTTGTGGCGGCGGCCGGGAATAGTTCGCGTAATAATGATGTGAATGCCTTCTATCCCTCGAACTATCCGCAGGACAATATCGTGCGCGTGGCGGCCACGGATGTGCGGGATCGCCTGGCCTCCTTCTCCAACTATGGCTCCTCGCGTGTGGACGTGGGTGCCCCAGGAGCGAATATCTACTCCACCAAAAACGGTGGTGCGTACCAGAACTTGAGCGGCACCTCGATGGCCACGCCCCTAGTTTCTGGCCTGCTGGCCACGATGCTAGCCTCGCGGCCCGACCTCAGCTACCTCCAACTCAAGGGCGTCTTGCTCGAGACCGTGGATCCAACCGCGGCCTTGCGTGGTCGAGTGCTGAGCAACGGGCGGGTGAATGCGTTTCGCGCCCTGAGCCGGGTGAGGGATGTTCCGGCGGACTGGCAGCCACCAGTTTTCACGCCGCTTTGCCCCTAAAACTGCAGGACAAAGACTTTACGCTCCCGCACCGGCTGCTCCCCTGCGTCCACTTCTAGCACCACGCCTTCCTGGAAGGCCACGGCCTGGCCATTCAGGGTGATGGCCAAGGGAGTTTTCGCGCCCACTAGGCGTAAGCAAAGCCGTCTTGTTTCCGGCATGTGGGCATATTGGCCCTGCGTGGGGTGCAGCTCAATCCGCCAAGTTTCCTGGCTCCAGTCCTGCTGCACCAAGGTGGTGGCTAGGCCCCCATTGAGGTAGGCGGTGGTCTCGCCGTCGTCTTCGTGCAGGGTCCAGGAAGAGGAGGCTCCGGCATAGATCTCTAAAATCCAGTCGTCGCGGCGGGAGCCATCGGCGCGCAGGCCGAGGGCGTCACGGCTATGGTGGTCGACCCAAGCCTTGGGCAGGATCGCCCCGGCGCGCACAAAGGTGGGGAGACGGAAGAGGTCTCCCTGATAAAGAGGACGCTCCTGCCAGGCTGGGCCCTGCAAGCTTTCTTGCGAGTGGTAGTCATACCAGAGTCCGGTTGGCAGATAAACGTTTTTTGTTTTTATTCCAAGTTTGGCCACATTGGCCACCAGCATGTTTGGCCCAAGCATTTTTTGGTCGCCCATGACACGCACTTCATCGTCGGTGAAATAGTAGAACAGCGGGGCGATGATGGGCTCGGCCGCGGCCCAGGCGCGATGGGCCAAATCATAGTAGTAGGGCAGGAGCTCGTAGCGCTGGCGCAGGTTCGCCAAATTGGAGGCGCGGTGGCCAATGCGATCGGGAGCGGTTTCGTATTCCTTGGTGATATTTTTGCAATGGACGCGCAGGGGAATGTCGATGGCGCAGCTATTGGCAAACCACTGCGTATAGACCTCGGGATAGGTGTCTCGCGGGGCTTCTTCGCGGTAAAATCCGCCCCCATCCGAGCCATAGTAGCTGTC
>JAKFYM010000258.1 GCA_021730855.1 Bdellovibrionales bacterium | reverse complement strand
CACCACCGCCGCCTCCAGCTCCGCTCACCACGGACTCGGCGGGTTTATACGAATTCACGCCATAGGAAGTTCCGGATTTGATGCCACCGCTCATCGGGCCGCCATTGCCGCTGCCCAAAAATGTTTCTCCGTCGGGAGCCACGCCATAGTCTAGCGGGCCACCAGAGCCAGCGGCGCCAATGCCGGGCACTCCCGAGGCGCCAGTGCCGTTGCGCAGAAGCACAGGTGGAGGGCCCACCGTGGGAACTTGCCCCATATTCGTGGCCCGTTGCTGCGACTGCCGAGCCATTTGCAGGGCCTGGATGCCCACGAAGGTATCGGCGAGGCCCGTGATCATCGATTGGTTGGAAAGTTCGCGGGCGGCGGCGGCCTGTTCTTCACTCTGGCTTGCGCCGGAGCGCATGCGATCGTAGCTCGCATAGTTCGCCGCAGTGGGATCGATCCCGTGCTGCTGGGCCTGGATGAAGAAACACTGCTGGTCGGAGATATCGGGGGAGCGGCTGTTGCAGGCTTGGGCGATTTGCTGTTGGCGGCTGGAGATGGCGCTATTGGCTTGGTCGGCGCCGCTCGCGGCCATGCGCAATTCCGCGGCCCCTGCGAGATTCGTGCTTCCGGTGGTGATCTTGGAAATCGCTAGCGCTTGCAGGATTTTCTTTTGCTGCTTGAAGGCATCTGCTTGTTGGCCAGTGGCCCGATTGGCTTGCATCACGGCATAGCCTGAGGTGACGGCCGTGGAAGCGGCGCCAAGGGCATCGGCTCGGGCTTTCACGTCGCGAACTTTGTTGGCGGCGCGTTTGCAATTCTCGCCCTTGAGAGTTCCTTTAAACAATTCTGCATTACTACATTCGCCATCGTCGGTGACCGGCGCTTCCGCTTCATCTTCGTGAAGGGCATCGCATTGGGCGGTCTCGGCATTCCAGCGGAAGAGGTCTTGGCGTTTGGCGGCGCAGGCATTTCTGCTGGCCGTGATTTCCTCTCTCTTGGTTTGGCAGCTGCGGGTGAATTCTGCTTTTTGTATTTGCAGGCGTTGCATCTCATTTTCTTGGTTTGGCAGGTCACCCACATGTTCGGCGCTTTGGTCGACGGCTTGGATCGCCGTGATGCGTGCTTCCACGCTAACTAGCTGCCGACAAGCCGCCGGTTCGTAGTCTGCCGCGTGCGCCAGAGTAAGGGCGGTGAACGCAAAAACGCAAAAGAGCCAGAGGGCTGCGATGGGAACGAGAAAAAGCTGCTTTTGAATCAACGCCATAGGCCGGTGCCGTCCTTAGCTGTCTTATCGGCCGAATTTACTGAGGAATTGAACCTTGCTGACGGAATAATCGCTTTGTAAGCAATCAAAACTATTGAAGTTTTTGGGTCTCTCCGAGCACAAGGCCTTTTTTCTGGCTGCGCAGCAGGGCCGCATGGATGCGCGGGAAGAGGCCTTCGCTGTCGGCGGGGCTCACCCCGGCCTGCACATTGGGGTCGCCGGTGAAGGGCATGTCGAGCGGAGCGCCATTGTCGAGACCCGTTGCGGTCTCGAGGTCCTTGATCATGTCCTTCATCGGATCCACATCATTGCCAAAGAGGCTAGAGGAGGAGGACGAGCTTCCAAGATTGAGGGCGCCGGAGAAGGGCGTGAGGCTAGCGTCTTCGGCTGGTTTGGCCGCGCTCGCGAGCGGACGGTCTTCGGCCTTGCTGGATTCGCGGGAACTACTGCTGCTGGCAGAGCCGCCACCAACGGGAGCCATGGCTTCGCCCTTGGTGATTTTAGATCCAGACCCCAAGCTAGAGGAAGTTTCCGGGATGGCCGTGAAGGGACTAAACACTCCGCTATCTAAAGCTTCCTCGGATTTTTTTTCTTCCTCCGTTTTGGGGGAGGCGAGGTCGCCGACGGTGCTTCGGCCATCGATGGCGGTTTTGCCTGCTCCCAGTTGGCTTGAGCCTAAGGGCGGAGTGGCGGCCGGAGCGACGGGATCCGTGGGACCACTCACTCCGGACTGAGGTTTCTTCTGCATCATGGCCATGGCGAGTGGAGCCAGGCCGGCACCCACCGTGAGTAGGGTGTTGGGATCAACGGCCGATCCGCCGCCGGGAGGGTTTGCTGCTTGAGCAGGGTTTTGGTTGGCTGGGGTTGGTTCTGGTTGTTGCCCCATCTCCTGCGCCCGCCCTTGGGACTGGGTCAGGCTGCTTTGTAAACTTTGTTTCGTTTCCTCTCGCTGGCTGATCAGGCTCTCGGCGGTGCGGATGAACTGCACCCCGCGTGCTAGGGCCTGCATGCTGGGCACGGATTCTGTGGCTGGAGCGGAAAGTTTGTTGATGTCGATTGCTTCTTGCTCGGTTACAGGCGTGCCACTGAGTGCGCCATTGCTTCTGATGCCGCCTGAGCTAATGATTCTGAGCAACAGCGCTTTATGCGCTTGGAAATTTCTATTGGAGGAGGATGGGGTGCCATCCATAAATCGATATCTTTGATTTTGATCTTCGACGCCTTTCTGTACCCGCTCCCGAACCGCCGTCTGCGCTTCGCGCGTGACTTGGATGAGGCGGGTGGTGTCGGCGATGCCGCGCTGGAGCACCTGCACGCTATTGCCGAAGCCGGAGACGCTGATGGCTTCGGTGCCTAGGCTTTGCAATCCACGGCAAGCTTCGGTGACCGCGCGCTCATACCTGGCGGCCTGCTCGGCAATCGTGCGGTAGACCTGGCCGCAAGGCAGGGCATCGGTGCACTGGGGCGGGCGGGCATAGGTTGGTTTCAAAGCGCTCGCATGGCCGCAAATGGATTCCTGCAAATTTCCATCCGCGGCGAACGCGGAGGTGATGGAGAGAAAAAAGAAAAAGAGAGATTTCATTGGATCTCCTTCGGAAAGGAACCCATGATCCAGCCCTTTTCTAAGCAAATCAAATGGCGTTTATGCACGCGAGAAAAGAGGCTCGTCTCGAGCTCAGGGTCGGCAGCTGCGTGTTGCCCTTCCGTTGTTCGCCTAGCATTCCATTCTTCGTTTCGACTCTCCCCAGCGGAAAAATCTAGGCCTCTGCCGGCAGGCGCACGCTCTAGCTCTGGGCTGGTTTCCGGGGTGGACGAAGGCATGTCATCAAAATTCAAAAGGTCTTTCATCTGGCCCAGGATCTCGTTCACGCCATTTGGCTCGGAGACGGGCGAGGGCGCATGATCCACCAATGGATTCTTCAGGCCGTCCGCGAAGGTATGGAGCATTTCTTCTTTGTTCGCGCTCCCGGCTGTCGCTACGGCCTGGGCCGTGGGAGTAGGGGGCGTGTCTGCATGCTCGGCATTTTTTTCCGAGCGAGGAGCACTGCTAGTGGCTGAAAAGAGCGGGCTTTGCGGCAGCTCATCTTTGAAGGGAATTTCTTCTTCGAGTTTCGCCGCCTTCCCAGGAGTGTCGGAGCTGGGCAGGGCCACCGGCATGGTGGTGGCCGGAGCTGCGGGCGCGGCCGCTGCAGGAGTAGGGGCGGGTGCGTTCGGGTAAGGACTAGAATAGGCTCGACCGCCACTGTTCGCATTCGCCATGCCTGCGGCACCGGCGGCTCCTGCGCCCAACATGGCGAGAGCGGGAAGGGCCGAGGCTCCCGTGGCGGTGATGCCACTGCCGCTAGGACCAGAGGAAGCGGGCGGACTGGAATTCGCGGGTGGCCGATTGTTGACGACGTTTGTCCCCACGTCCGCGGCTGCATGGGCGGCCGTGGCTGGATCTACGGAGCGTGTTCTGTCCTCTTGGTCGGCGAGACGATCAAACTGCGTGCGGGCGGCCACGAGGCTTTCGGGAATCTGGTTGAGCCGGGCGCGGAAAAAGAGCAGCTCACTGATCGCGCGCTTTTGTTCCCAAACGAGAACGGGCACCGTGGATTCCTGGCGCAGGCTTTCATGAATTTCGCGTTGGTTGAGCGACTGTTTCCGGTTCAGGATGTTTTGGTACTCGGCGAGAGTGTTGAATCTCCCGCCATTGGTGGCACGCACGGGCGCGCGCAAAAAGATCGTGAGCTCTGTGCCCTGCAGCTGGTCGGGAGCGGCCGTTTTTAGGCGCTCGGCATCGGCATTGTACTTTTCTATGGCCGCCGTATTGGCTTTGGCTAGGTCGGTGAAAAAAGCGTCCAACTTTCCGAGCACGGCCACAAAGGCCGTATGGTCTTTTTCGTAGGCATCGCGGATCTTGGAATATTCTTCTTTGCAGTTCTGCTGGAAGCGCGTTTGGGTCACGCAGTTGCCGAACGGCTGCAACACTTGGCACTGGCGGGCACGGATTTCCTGGATGGCTTTCGCGGCTCTGGCTAGGCTTAGGTAAGAGTATTCACAAGCACCCACGCGGCTGAGGTCGGTGGCGCGGGCTTCTTGGCTCTCCGCGAAGCCGGGCAGCTCGAGCGGAACCCAGCGGCCATTGAGGGCTAGGCGGTTGTTGTCGGCATCCTTGCTTTGCAAACAGAAATTATTTGCAGCGGTGGCGTCGATCGCCGCCGGGCCGGAGAGGATCTGCAGGGCCTGGCGGGAACAAGGGTTGGTGGTTTCGGGGGCCCTTGTTTCGCGGGCCGCGAAAACACGGTTGGGCATAGCCAGGAGGGCTAGGAGGAGCAAGAGCGCAAAAGCCAGGAGCGGTTCCTGGTCGTCCACGCTAAGGCATACGCTCGCACTCGCGTGCGCGCGTGTTTTGCTAAGGGTTTCAAAGCTTTATGGCCCACTGT
>JAKFYM010000007.1 GCA_021730855.1 Bdellovibrionales bacterium | reverse complement strand
GTATGGGAGCGGAAGAAACGAGCCCTCGAGACCCTCGACCGCGCCATAGCGCTGCTCACTAGTAGCAAAAAGAATATTTATCGAAAAGTGGCGCGCAGTGCGGAGCAGATACGCCAGCAATTTGCGGGCGCCCAGCTTCCGCCTGGCATCGAACAAGCCTTCCGCACGCCCTAGCGCCTGAGTTTTTTCACTTCGGCAAAGGCTTCCGCAAGCGAAAGCGGCGGGCAACCAAAGGCCCGTGCCTTCTCCACCGTAAGGCCAGCCGTGAGTGGCCGCCTTGCGGCCTGCCCTAGAGCTGCGGTCTGGAGAAACTGAAAGCCCGCAAGGCTCTTGGCGCGATCAAACCCAAATGCCTCGATCACCCTCTCCACCAAGGCTTTGCGGGAAAGACAGTCGGAACCCACAAGATTAAAGATTCCCGTTGCGCCCTTCTCACGCAAGGCACACACGGCCTCCGCCAGCCAGGGCGCATAGGTGGGCGTAGAAATCTGGTCCTGCGGCACGCGGAAGATGGCCGGAGATTTTCCCTGATGAATGTCTTCCAGCTGCCGCAGGTACTGCATCAGGAAATTCATTCCCTGGGTGTCCCAAGAAAAAACCATCGTGGTACGCACCACCAAGGCGTCTTGCCCCAGCGTCTCCAGCACGGATTGCTCGGCCCGTAGCTTACAAGCGCCATACCAGGAGGTGGGAGCGGGTGGATCTAGCTCGGTGAAGGGACCAATGGCCCCGCCCTCATATTCCGCGCCCCCAAACACATATTCCGTAGAGAAATAGGTAAGCGGATAGCCCCGGCGCTTGCATTCCTTCGCCACGAGTTCTGGGCCCAGGGCATTGATCTTCTCGCACTTTTCGCGCTCAGCTTCACAGCGATCCACATGGGTCATCGCTCCCGCCAGAAAGACTTCCACCTTTTCCCCAGGCCAGCGGGATTCCGCCGCACGAAAAAATT
Organism: Bdellovibrionales bacterium; assembly: GCA_021730855.1. Classification (GTDB taxonomy): domain Bacteria; phylum Bdellovibrionota; class UBA1018; order CAIPTA01; family CAIPTA01; genus JAKFYM01. The sequence continues at coordinate 3,731 of JAKFYM010000007.1, read as the reverse complement.
CCTGAATGCTTGTGGGCACACTAAGGTCCAGAGGCAGAGAGCCGGGCTTGCCGCTCGAAGAAGAAATGAGAGTGTCCACATCCCGAGCGCGCAAGGCTTCCACCAGGCCACGGGCCACCTGGCCACTGGATCCGATCACCATCGCGCGCTTCATTTTTTATTCACCATGGAAACGACTGTCCACAAATTGAACATATTTACCTTCTGCACCTGCTTAGCCTTTAAGCCTGCTGAGGCAAGCAAAGGCTCCATCTCCAGATTGGATTTAAACCCGAGGCTCAACGCCAGCGGATTCAACGCTTCTTCTGCGGCGCCAAGCACGGGATGCTCACTCTTAAAATGATTCATCAATACGATAATTCCGTTCGGCTTGCAGACCCGCTTCATTTCTAGCAGCGATTCCTTGGGAAAGGTGGTGGCGCTAATAAATAAATTTCCTAGCACTCGGTCAAAACTATTGTCGGGATACTTAAGATGGGTAGCATCCATAAAAGCGACCTTGGCGTTCTTAAGGCGCTTCTGCGCAATCAGGGCCTCGGCACGTTTGAGCATGCTATGCGAAAGATCCACTCCCACTACCTGGCAATCCTTCGGATAAATAGGTAGAGACAGGCCGGTGCCCACTCCCACTTCTAGCACCTTATTTTTGGGTTTGATGTCGAGGAAATCGATGGCAGCCTCGCGCCCCTCTTGAAAGAGGAGTTTCCCATAAACAAGATTATAGAAGGGAGCGAACTGTTCGTAGATGCGCTCGATGATTTTTGGCTCTCGCGACATTTTTGCCTCTCTGCAATTTAGTGCCTAGGGCGTTCGCGTTCAAGTGGAAAGAATAGGATTTTTCCGGCAGACTGGGCGGCATGCTCCGTTCTATTTTGCTTCTGTTTCTTTTTGCCACTCCCGCGTGGGCGGCTAACTGCTTGGTGGTAGACGAAAGCCCGGAACACAGCCTCAAACGCTGTGATTCGGTCCATGTGTTGCATTTGCGAGGCAAGCCCGAGGAGCGGGCAAAACGCATGGGAGAGCTCCTCCGAACGCAGTTATCCCCCGCCAGCATTCAATATTTCGCCCATCGACTGGCCGATCTCGTCCACAAAGAAGTCGCACCCGTTCGCTTTCTCTTTGAGCTACTCGGCAACCAGATCGTGCGCCTACAGTATCGTGCCGCCCCGCGCGGCCTCGTGGAAGAGCTAGATGCTATGGCGGCCGGCCTTGGAGTGGACGCGATCGAGCTGCGGCGAGCGATGGCGCTGCCCGACACCGGCGTGCTCCTCAATGTGCTCGGCAAGCAGCCGTTTTTCCAGGCGATGCCCGCCGCCGGATGCACCAGCGTGGCCTGGAATAACCAAGGAAGTTTTGTTTATGGCCGCAATTTAGACTTCCCCGGAGTGGGATTCTGGGATCGGCATCCGATGATACTGGTGGTGCAACCCGAGCCCGGCTCTCCGGAACTCAAACATATCGTATTGGGTGCCGACGGCACGCTCTTTGGCGGCATTACGGGCATGAACGAAGCGGGCATCACCTTTGCCGTGCACCAGAACTATACCCAAGACGGGGGCCTCTTCGGCGTGCCCATGCTCTTTATTGGCGAAGAAGTGCTTCGCCATGCCCGCAGCCTCGACGAGGCGCAGGCGATCCTCGAGCGGCTTCGCCCGGCCACGCTCTGGACTTTCGTGATCACCGACTTGAACTCAGGCCAGGCTAGGGCTGTCGAAAGCTCCCGAAAGCATTTTGCGGTGAGGGAGATGAACCCCCTAGTGCAAACCAACCACCTCATGAACCCCGCTCCACGAGGAGACGAATTCATTTCCGTGGGCACGAAAACAAATTCTATCTACCGCATGGAAAAAGCGCGGGAGATCCTGGATTCCCATGGCCCAGGGGCCGCTTCGCCCCAGGCCGTGGCGCGCATCCTTGCCTACCAGGAAGACCAGACCGGGCACCTGATGGCCTATAAAGACATCCTAAAATCCATCACGATCCAAACCGTGCTCTTTGCCAAAAAAGGAGCCGAAGGAGCTAGACTCTTCCTCAGCACCGACCAAGCCCCCACCGCCGGTGGCAAGTATGCGGAGTTTGCCGTAGCCGACCTTTGGGAAGGCCACGACCTTCGCTTCCAGATCACGGATCTCGTGCAAACCCCGCCGGCCAAGCGCCAGCGCCAAATCGAGATATCCGAGGCCGGCCGCCTCTATTTCGACCACCACGAGTTCCTGGCCTCCGCCGCGATCCTCGCGCGCCACGAAACCTTAGATGCCCAGCTCTTTCGCGCGGTTGCCCACTTACAAGCGGGAAAGGCGGCCGAAGCCCTCAGCCTCGTGGAGTCCGCCGCGGCCCTGGCGAGCAAAGAGCCCCTCTACATCCAACAAAGTCTCGAGTGGGTGAGAGTCGCTACGCTTTTGGCCCTCCAGCGCGAACCCGACGCGAGAGTTCGCGCGCAGGCCCTGCTCGCACAGTCGCCGGCCAACCATCGCCTCCGCGCCTATGCAACTGCTGTAGCTGGCGGGCATAGCCCACCCACTTTTCTCAGCAACCTTAGTTTTGAGTTTTTTACGGGAGACCTAAGTGGACGCGAACGTTAGATCCAGCAGTGGTAAACAAACAAAAATTCAGTTTGATCGCCGTGTGCTCAGCAAAGAAGAACGTCGCCGGCATGCCCTACGCGGCCTGGCCATCTCCTGGGGGATCGCGCTTGCCACCCTTCCGCTTCCTCCCATCCACTGGCTCACGGTGCCCTTCTTCTTCTTTTTTGGCTTTTATTGGAGCTGGAAAAAATACCATGAGACAGAGCACCTCATCCCCTTCACCTTTCCCTGCCCGGAATGCCAAAAAGAGGTGACAGTGAAAGCCCAAGTGTTTCATCCCTTACTAAGCTTTGTTTGCCCCCACTGTCGTTATGGACTTAAATTGGAATAGCGTCCGTGGTATGGTCGCCGCCACATGAATCCAAGTCCATTTTTTGCAGCCTTCCTGCAGTTTGCGGTCATCCTCGGCGTGGGAATCCTGCCACTCACCTGGCGCTTCCAGCAGCCGTTTTTTGATCTCCTGCTCTCTTTCGGCGCGGGCGTGCTGCTTTCCGCGGCCCTGCTACATATGCTGCCCGCTGCGATTCCCGCCCTCGGCCCGCTCACGGGCCTCTTTGTGTTGCTCGGCTATTTGCTCATGACTTTCGTGGAGCATTTCACGATGGCCCATCCGTGCGGGGAGGACCACTGCCCGAACCACCGCATTGGGCTCGTGGCTTTTTTAGGCCTCTCCATCCACAGCATCATCGCCGGCCTCGCGCTTGGCGTGGGCCTGGTGGGTGCCACCGATATCTCGGTGTCGGTGGCCCTGCTCGCCGCCATTTTGGTGCATAAAATTCCCGAAACCCTCGCGCTCGTGGGCTTGCTTGCCAGCAGCGGCTGGACCAAAAAACAGATGATCCTTGGGCTCGTGGCCTTTGCCCTTGTGGGCCCGGTGGGCATTCTCCTGGGCTCCGTGGTGCAGATGCAATCGCCCCTCTTTCTAAACGGCGCCTTGGGCATCTCCACGGGCACCTTTCTTTATATCGCCTCCAGTGATTTGCTGCCTCACCTACACCGTAAGATGAAGCAGCAGTGGATGCATCTCCTCGCCTTCCTCGTGGGTGTCTTCATCCTCTCTTTCGAAGCCTGGCATCATATCGCGACCGGCTAAGGCAAAGGTGCGCACCTCGAGCGCCCCCGCCCTCCGCAAGGTATAGGCGCATT
>JAKFYM010000361.1 GCA_021730855.1 Bdellovibrionales bacterium | reverse complement strand
AGAGAAAAAGAACGCAAACGCTAACGTCCCCCAAAGTCCAATTCGCAAATAAGTTAGACAGATAAAAAATATCAAAATACTAGGAATATATTCGTGCCAGTTCCAAATAGAATTTTTTATGAGAAAGAGGGGCATATTCAGTCCAAGACCAGCCTGTGGTTGAGTAAAATAGAGAACTGGAAAAAACTGAAAATTAGATAGGAATAGAAAGATTGCATAAGCTGCCATTGTAATTCCCAAAAGTGGGGCTACACCAAAATCTTCTCGAAACGCCTGAATAACTCCAAGACAAAGCAAAGCAATGATCGGCAAAAACGAAATGCCCGGAACTCCTGCAAAGAACGTTTGCACATGGGGTCTTTGGTCTGCATTTATGGAAATTAAAGACGCTCCAAGCAGAGCGAGCGGCAAAGCACATCCAAATATTGCCCCAAAAAGAAAAACTTTCGGCTTTTTAGAGGTCAAAATCGGCGGACTGTAGTTCTTAATACAAAAACGGGTAAATAAAATGAAAAGTAGCGCGCCAACCATACTAACAATAAATGGTTTTACAACCATGATGTTTGCAAGAGCAGAACTTACATCGTTTGTTCCCTGTCCCAGGGTATAGGTCGTTTTACTAGTTTGAAGAGTGAAGAACTCTTCTACGAGCGACAATGGAAAATAAATAAAGACGATGGGCAAACCAATATATTTCAATTTTTTAAGGATCATAAAGTCCTTTCCGTTTTCTGCCATCAATTGCCTTAGGGTATTTTTGTACCATCAGTATGGGAACAAAAGAAGGTTCTCTTGCTTTGGTGATGGTGGGCAGTGCAGGGGTCGGCCAAGAGCTCGCCGGCGCTTCAAGCGCCGGCTCCTCTCGGCCCTGGGTCTTCGCTAGGAAAGCCGTCACGGCTTTCCTCCCCGCGCGAGATCGCTTCGCGATCCCCCGCAGGTCGCGAAGCCCCTTCGACCCCTGCACTGCCGTCTCCGAAACTCGTGCGGAAACGTGCATAGTGCGGAGCGGTTATATGTTTTGTTTAATAATTTGGTGGGCAGTGCAGGGGTCGAACCTGCGACATCCACCTTGTAAGGGTGGCGCTCTGCCAACTGAGCTAACTGCCCATTCGCGCCGAAAATCTCCACTCTTGGGGGTCACGAGGCTTGAACCTGGGACCCCAATCGTGGGATGGTAGTCTCCTACCATGTAAGCTAAGTGCCCCGGGCGATCGGAATCGATTAGATACCTCTCTTCCTGCCACATAGTCAACCTTCGGATAGCCCTACTAACGAAAAGGCGTTATACACAAAATACTTATGAACATTCGTAATATCGCGATCATCGCGCACGTAGACCATGGCAAAACCACCCTCGTAGACGCTCTGCTCAAGCAGTCCGGAGTGTTCCGCGAAAATGAGCAGGTTGCCGAACGCCTCATGGACAGCATGGACCAGGAAAAAGAGCGTGGGATCACGATCGAAGCGAAAAACGCCTCCTTCACCTGGAAGGGCACAAAAGTAAATATTGTAGACACGCCTGGCCACGCCGATTTCGGTGGGGAAGTAGAGCGGATTCTCACGATGTGCGATGGCTGTTTGCTCCTCGTGGATGCCTCCGAAGGCCCCCTCCCCCAAACCCGCTTTGTGCTCAATAAAGCCCTCGAAAAGGGCCTGAAAGTAATGGTCGTCATTAATAAAATCGACCGCCCCGATTCCCGCATCGGGGAAGTGGAAAACGAAATTTTCGACCTTTTTATTGATCTGGACGCAGAAGAAGACCAGATGAATTACGAAACCATCTATGCCATTGCTAGAAATGGCCTTGCCACAACCAAACGTCCGGAGAACCATACCGAAGCTTTGTCGTGGAAAGGCAACCTCGAGCCTCTATTCGATGCCATTATCCGCATCGTTCCTCCACCGAAGGTACAGCCCGAACTCCCCTTTGCCATGGTTGTGAGCAACCTCTCCCATAGTGATTTCCTTGGCCGCATCATCGTAGGCCGCATCCAGCAAGGTTCCGTAAAAGTAGGCCAACCAGTGGCTATTTTAGGCAAAAACGGCAAACGATCTCAGGCTCGTATCCAAGAGCTCATGACCTACCAAGGGGCGAAACAAATCAAGGCCGAATTAATGACGGCCGGAGACGTGGCTGCCATCGCCGGAGTGGAAGCCGTAGAAATCGGCGATACCATCACGACCATCGAAAATTTAGTTCCTCTGCCTCGCATCGAAGTAGATCCACCGGCCGTGAATATGGGTTTTATCGTGAATTCCTCGCCCATGGCCGGACGTGAAGGCAAAGTTCTTCTTTCCCGAGAATTGCTAGAGCGCCTGAAAAAAGAAGCGCTTCGCAATCCCGCCATTCGCGTGGAACCCACAAATTCTCCCGACGAATTCCTCGTTTCTGGCCGAGGCGAGCTGCAACTCGCCGTGATCGTGGAAGCGATCCGCCGCGAAGGATTCGAGGTGGCCGTGGGCAAACCCAAAGCCGTGATGCAAACCATCGATGGCGTGGTATGCGAGCCGATCGAAAAGACGTATATCGATCTCCCCGAAGAATATTTCGGCATCGTGAATGAGATGCTCTGCATGCGTAAGGGCAAGATGATCAATATGGTGAATAAAGGCTCAGGCCGCGTGCGCCTGGAGTTCGAAATTCCTTCGCGCGGACTCATCGGCATTCGTTCGCACTTCCTCACCGCCACCCGCGGAACCGGGATCTTGAATACGATTTTCCACGGCTACGAGCCCTTTAAGGGAGAGATTTCGGAACGGCAAAACGGCGCCATGGTGGCCGATCGATCCGGAGATACCTTCCCCTACGGCCTGTTCCACCTCGAGCCACGAGGCACTTTGTTTATCGGAGCCGGCGTGGAAACCTACGAGGGAATGGTGATTGGGGAAAATTCCCGTAATAACGACCTTTGGGTGAACGCCAACAAAACCAAGAAGCTCACCAATATGCGCGCCTCTGGCACCGACGAAGCCACCACACTCTCCACCCCACGGCAGATGACTCTCGAGCGCTCCTTGGAATGGATCCGCGACGACGAAATCGTGGAAGTGACGCCGAAGAACGTGCGGATTCGCAAACGGAAGCTGAAGACTCCGTAAGACTCCGCAGACGGAATGAAATCCCACGTCAGAGCATGGCGGCCGTCCGCGTAATGTCTTCTCCTCTCCATCATGGTAGCTAAACCTTCCACCACGGGAGGAGACCCCCATGAAAACGCTCTTATTTACCCTATTGTTCCTGACGGCCCCGATTGCCGAAGCCGCCATCTCAGATCCCGCCGCCTATTCCCTCCAGGCCACCAAGGCCTTTGCCGAGCGCCCCGAGCACGAGCTCCTCTCGCCCATCCAATGCAGCCAAAGCGGCGAAGCCTACCTACGGGTCCGCTGCGAAGCTGAACTCCGTGTGGCCTACGAACCCTCGGATTTCTACGACGAAAAATTCCACTGCGTATTCCACTTCAAAGCCCTCAGCCAGGGTGGATACGAGCTGCAGTCTAGCTTCTGTCCGGTGCAGTAAATTTCAAGCATGAAAATGTTGAGTTTTGTTCAGATCTTTAACCGAACCATTGATGCAAAGAATTACAAAATTATTGTGTTAACGGCAGGAAATGTAATAGAGATGCGCAGCATGTGAAAAAATCCAAAAAAAAGGAGAAAACTCTATGAAATATTTTAGCCGCATAACGTTATTGACAGTACTGTTCTTATCTCATGGTGCTTTTGCACAGGGAACAGAAATGGTTTGTCAAAAGGAAATTCCGGAGCGAGTTACCTATTTTTCAGGCATCTTGAAACAAGTCACATATACTCATCCGTCAAATGGTACCGTCCTTAAATATTTTGTTGTCGAACTAAATAGTCCGTTTTGCTTTGTACGAGGTGATTCTGCAACGGAGGTTACGGTAGAAGTCACTACGAAAGCGCACCTCAACATTTATCAATTGAACCCAGAGCAGATAGAAATTCTAAAAAATAATATTGGCCGCCACGTGATGATAGACGGTAGTTTCTACGGTTCACACACTGCCTGGCATGTTGCTCCAATCGTTATAACTGTTACAGATGTTGGAACGCCAGATTAAAACTAGTCATGTGGCTACGCTTGCGATCAAGAGAGCGGTGATTTCCATTTTGCCCATGTCCGATAAGAGCGACCCTAATTTGTAAGGTGTCGGATCAAAGCGAATCTTAGCTTTGAAACCACCAGATCAGACCCAAACCTTTACCCATAAAAAAAGGCGGATGTTTTCCCATCCGCCTTTGTCTTTTCTACGCTTCCGGCTCTAGTACGCTACGCTCGGGACTTTGATCCGACACCATGCAAATGAGGGTCAGTCGGATCTGCGCAACTCAGAAATCACGAAACATCCATTACCACCACCAACGATCGACTTTTTTTGAAAGATCCGGCTTCTGGCTCTTCCAGACTAGATATGCAATCAGCCGCCGCTTTTCTCTTTCCAATCCCGTAAAACTTTTCGTCGCCGGCGAGTCACAAAAAGGGCTGATAATTCCTTCCATTTCTTTTTTATTTTCCTGATCGAACACGATCAAAATCCCAGATTTTTGGGTCTTGTCTGCTTCGGAGGCATTGGCACTAAGTTCAATTCGCAATGGATCGAGGTTTTCAATTTTGACCTAATTCCCATCAATGGAACCTATTTTTCTCTTTTTCCACTGCCTCTTTCCCGCGGGGGATGCACTGTTTCGTTTCCAGT
>JAKFYM010000421.1 GCA_021730855.1 Bdellovibrionales bacterium | reverse complement strand
GTTGATTTTCCGATTCCTGAAGCTGCTCCCGTCACCAGGGCTACCTTGTCTGCTAGGTTCATGATCTTCTCTTTTCTGCTGCTGAGCCAATAGTGTCATTAAGAATGTTTCGTAGGGAAATACGTGTACTGCAATCACAATGCCAGCATGGTCTAGGTTTAAAGTGGCCTATATCTTAGATAGTGGGACTTTATGGCGTCCATTGAGTCAGTTTGGCCCATCGATAAAAATTCACATTTAGCATTGGTTCCTCAATGAAGAGCACAGGGGGACTTCTGTTTTGGTCTTGTTCTTGCGTTATCTACACGAAAGTAGCGTCAATGAAACTTTCGACAATCGAGCAAAGTAGGAACAAGGGATTCGGGATTGCATGTAATTTGAGAAGCTAGCTCGATAGGGATCTACGCACACTGAAAAGGAACTATGCATTTAGCAATACAGTTTTTAGGCGCGGCCGGAACCGTCACCGGTTCCAGGCACCTGGTGGAGTTTGACGGGCGACGCATTCTTGTGGACTGCGGTCTATTTCAGGGCCTGAAGGAGCTGCGTCTCCAGAACCGCGCTCCCTTTCCCGTAGATCCGAGCACGATTGAAGCGGTGATTCTCACCCATGCCCATCTCGACCATAGCGGATACCTACCCTTGCTCAAACGTAACGGATTTCAGGGGAAAGTTTATTGCACGGCTCCTACCAAGGAATTGGCCCGCATTCTTCTATTCGACGCCGCCAATATCGAAGAAGAAGACGCTGACTATGCAAATGCAAAGGGATTTTCCAAGCACTCTCCCGCCCTTCCGCTTTTTGAAACCTCCGATGTGCATAATCTGATTAAGGTTATTGAAGATCGGGCCGTGAATGAGTGGCATAAGGATATTCCCGGGATGGCGTTTCGCCTGCAGAATAGTGGTCATATTCTTGGGTCGGCATTTGTGGAAATAGAAGTGCATGGGAAAAGAGTCGTCTTTTCCGGTGACCTTGGCAGGCAGGAGCCGCTGGTAGTGATTCCTAGGGTGCTAGTGGAAAGAGCGGACTATTTGGTTTTGGAGTCGACCTATGGGGATCGCTTGCATTCTCCGGAACCGGTCATGGAAGTGCTAGCCAAAGTGGTGATGGGTACGATTGCTAAGAGAGGGCACCTCTTGATTCCCAGTTTTGCTGTGGGAAGAACCCAAGACCTTCTTCACCTTTTGGCGCTGCTGAAACGCGACTGCCGCATCCCGAACATACCGATATATCTAGATAGTCCCTTAGCAGAGGACGCCACGGAGATTTACGTGCGTTTTCCGGAATGGAGACGAAAGCCCGTAGAGGGCCAGCCGGTTTTTTCCAAAGTGGCCACGGTTGTGAGGAGCCGCCAGCAGTCAAAGGATTTGTTAGCGGCAAAGGCTAGCACTATCGTGATTGCTGGGAGCGGAATGGTTTCTGGTGGCCGCATCTTGCATCATCTAGCAAGCCGCATTTCGGATCCGAAGAACACCGTATTGCTTGTAGGATTTCAAGCCGCGGGGACTCGCGGAAGCCTACTGAGAAATGGCGCGACAGAAATCAAGATGCATGGCCACTACTTTCCGGTGCGGGCTGAGATTCAGGAGCTTTCTGGGCTTTCGGCCCATGCCGATCAAAAAGAAATTTTGGATTGGTTAGGGGGATTCAAAACCACTCCCCAAAATACTTTTGTTGTGCATGGGGAGCCACAGGCAGCCGATGCCTTGAGATTGAAGGTCCATGACACTTTGAAGTGGAACGTCACGGTTCCTAAGCCTTTTGACAGATTTCTGCTTTAATAGAGGCGGATTTATACTATGGAGGGATTTATGAAAACATTGGTTCTAGCTTTTTTTCTGAGTTCGTGGACTTTTGCGATGGCTGGAGAAGATTCGGCTAAATGGAGCGATGTGATTGAGTCGGAGCAGGGGCAGTTCACGGTGTCCGTGCATCCGAAGCAGAAACGAGTGGAGATAAGGAAGGTGGATGGAACGCTCACTTCTTCTCCTTATTTGCGTGTTCGAGTGCTTAGAGAAAATGACCGTCCACTGGAGATTCGGCTGAAAGCGATTGAGCGGGCAGATTCGCCTCTTTATTATACCGGCCAGGTCAAACAGTGGCGCGATTCTTATATCGGGCTAGAAATTGATTTCAGCTTCGATAAGAAAACATGGAAACGATTGGGAAGAGCTTTGAAAAAATAGGAACTAATCGCCTGACTCCAACTTCGCAGAGGCAGATAGATCCTCCTCTTCAGGAGCATCGGCTGGCACCAGGCCGAGTTCTCGCTCTTTTCGGTACAGAGTGCGGCGGTTCATTCCAAGAATCTGGGCGGCTTTGTCTTTCCGTCCCGCGGTTTTTTCCAAAATCACCTTGATGTAGCGTTCTTCCAATTGGCCCACGGTAGGGAAGTCGGCAATAGCATTCGAGAAGAAGGTGTCGGCATCTTCCGTGGAGGACATAGGTAGATCTGCTTCGTCGATCAACGTTCCGGCGCAGAGAACCACGGCCCGCTCGATCACATTTTCCAGTTCCCGCACATTTCCTTCCCATCTCAAGCCCATGAGCTTAGCCATGGCTCGTTTGGTGAACCCCTTTACGTTGGCGGCATTGGTGGCGCTATATTTTTGCAAAAAATGTTCGGCTAAGGGGGGGATGTCCTCTTTCCGATTTCGCAAAGGGGGAATCGGGATGGGAATCACGCTCAAGCGATAGTAAAGATCTTCGCGGAACCTTCCGTCTTTGATGGCGGCTTTCAAGTCCTTGTGAGTGGCCGCGATGATGCGCACGTCCACGGGCCGGTCGGTGTTCTCCCCTACGGCGCGCACCCTTCGCTCTTGGATCACGCGGAGAAGCTTAGATTGTAGTAGGACGTTCATGTCGCCAATTTCGTCTAGAAAGAGAGTGCCTCCTTCAGCTTCCTCGAATAGCCCGCGCTTTCTCTGAATGGCGCCGGTAAAAGAGCCCTTGGCGTGGCCGAAAAGCTCGGATTCTAGGAGGCTTTCGGGAATGGCGGTGCAGTTGATTGCCACAAAGGGTTTCTGCGCCCGGGGCCCGGTTTGGTGAATGGCCCTGGCCACCATTTCCTTGCCGGTGCCGCTTTCTCCAGTGATTAAGATATTTGCCGTGGCCTTAGAAACGCGAGTCACGAGATCAAAGATTTCCTTCATTCCTGCGCTTTTGCCGATGACATTTCCCAAGGTCCAGGAGCGTTTCACTTCCTTTCTGAGTGCGGTATTGTCGCGCTGCAGTTTTCTATGCTCGAGGGCGCGGTCTACATTCACCCTCATTTCCGCGAGTTTGAATGGCTTCACCACATAGTGAAAGGCGCCGCGCTGCATGGCCTCGATCGCCGTTTCAATGCTGCCGAAAGCTGTGGCCACAATCACGGGGATTTCTGGCCGGAGCTGGAGAAGTTTAGTAGTGAATTCTAGCCCGTTCATTTGGGGCATCTTGATGTCGGTGATGAGAGCGTCGATATCCCCCGCTATCTGATCCGTTCCTAAGGGGCCGCCCGGGCTCAGGGCTTCTAGGGCGGAGATGGCGGAGGAAAAGGAGTGAACCTCGTATCCTTCCCCACGAAAATAGTCTTCGAGCAGGGACCGCATTTCCTGCTCGTCATCCACCACCAAAATTTTTCCCCTTAGGTCTTTCATTATATCCCTTTTCTATCGGCCAATAAGTCACCCCGCGGGACAGAAAGTCTCTCCGCGGTGCTACTCCACGTATAGTCTAAGCATAGTCTAATGCCCAAAAGCAGGAGATATGCCATTCCTCTAAAGCTGCCTACCTTTCTGGATAGGGGAAAGGAATATGGTGCTTTTGGCACTTATTTTGTAAAGTCTTAGCGCAAATGTCGGAAAAAACAAAACAAGATCAGATTCCCACGGTCTCCGCGGAGCGCGAGCTGGAGCTTGTCCGGCATGCCCTAGACCGATCGGCCATTGTGGCGATCACGGATCGTGCCGGGAAAATCATCCACGTGAACGATAAGTTCTGTGAAATATCGAAATATTCCCGTGCAGAGCTGCTCGGCCAGAATCATCGCCTCATCAACTCTGGTTACCACAGCAAAGAGTTCTTCGTCGAAATGTGGAAGACCATTTCTAGTGGCGAAGTCTGGGAGGGAGAGATTAGGAATAGGGCAAAAGACGGCTCAATCTATTGGGTAAATACCACAATTGTTCCTTTTGCGGATTCGTCGGGAAAGCCTTACCAGTATGTGTCGATTCGTTATGAGATCACGCAAAGAAAGTCCGCGGAGGAGCAGCTGCGCGTATACGCGGATCGCCTGGAAAAGAGCAACCGTGAGTTGACTGATTTTGCCTCCGTTGCCGCGCATGATTTGCAAGAGCCTTTACGCAAGATCCAAGCCTTTGGCGACAGGCTTCGCACCCGTTTTGAGAATAGCATTCCAGAAGAGGGGCGGGATTATCTGGCACGGATGCTTACCTCCGCGAATCGGATGCGCAAGCTGATTGATGACTTGCTGACATACTCACGAGTCTCGACTCAGGCGAAGCCTTTTGAAAAAACCGACTTGAATCAAATCTTGGCGGATGTGCTGTCTGATTTGGAGCTGCGTTTAGAGCAAGTGAAGGGACGCGTCGATGCAGAGGCATTGCCAGTCATTGACGCCGATCCTTCGCAAATGCGGCAGTTATTTCAGAATCTAATCGCCAATGCCCTAAAATTTCATCGCAAAGATGTGGCCCCGGTGGTGACCGTTAAGGCTCAGATGCA
>JAKFYM010000090.1 GCA_021730855.1 Bdellovibrionales bacterium | reverse complement strand
GCAATCGGCATGGGCGCCCAGGTGACCATCCTCGACGTGAACATGAACCGCCTCCAATACCTCGATGATATTTTTAAGAACTCGATCAACACCCTCTACTCCAACCCGATCAATCTCGAAAAAGCCGTGCGCGAGGCTGACCTCGTGATCGGCACCGTGCTGATCGCCGGCGCCAAGGCTCCCAAGCTCGTGACGCGCGAGATGGTGAAGCAGATGGAAGCCAATTCCGTGGTGGTGGACGTCTCGATCGACCAGGGTGGTTGCATCGAAACCATTCGCCCCACCTCGCACTCCGACCCCATCTTCCGCGAAGAAAACGTGGTTCACTACGGCGTGACCAATATGCCCGGCGCCGTGGCGCAAACCTCCACCTACGCCCTCACCAACCGCACCCTGAAATACGCGCTCTCCCTCGCCGACAATGGTTTCCAGAAAGCCATCAGCCTGGACAAGGCACTCTATAAGGGCGTGAATGTGTACAACGGCAAGGTGGCCTACAAACAAGTGGCCGATGACCTCAACCTGCCGTACGAAGCGGTGCGAATTTAGAGGCATCTGCTCGCCATGACTGGCTCTTTGCGGACCCATCGGAAATAGCAAACCAAGTTTGTTACATTTCCCATCTCTTCTTGCCTCTCGTCGCCTCCTCCTGGATAATCAAATTTATTCCGGAGTAATGAATGGCCGATGACAAAGCCGCCGCGGGTGGCGACGAGAAAAAGGAAGCCGAAGTCCCTGCCGGGCCGAAAATAATCCTCGGCCTGCCGCTGCCGCAATTCCTATTCGTGGCCGTGAACCTGCTCGTGATGCTGGGCGGCCTCGGTTACATCATCCAAGTGAGCCTGCTCTACAAAAAACCGGCGATCACGGATGAGCAGGTTGTGGCCGAAGTGCAGAAAAAAGAGACCAAATTAAAAGAGCTGGTCGGTGACGGTTTTTTCGTAGAATCCTATCCGGAAATGACCGTCACCCTACGTTCCCAAAGTGGCGGCAAGGCCCATTTTGCCACGGTAGAAATTAGCCTAGTCTGCGGCGCAGAGACCTGCCTAAACCAAGTGAAAGCCAATAAAGCCAAAATTGAGGATGCCATCCAAACCGTGCTGGGATCCCGCTCTTATACGGAATTAGGCTCCCTAGAGGTCAAATTCCGGGTGAAACACGAGATCATGGAGCGCGTAAACTCTCTACTCAGCGACACCGCCGTGCTCGACGTCCTCTTCCCTGCCTTCCTCGTGCAATAGCTGGTATACGGCTTGCTAAGCCATGGCCCATGAAGGCATTTTCTACTTTTTCGGGCATTGGATTTCGCGGGATCTACGGCAAAAGCTGGAAACGTTTCTTCCTAGATATCTGGGGCGAGATCAATGAGGACAATGTCTTCAACGGAGCCGCCGCTTTAGGCTTCTACCTCACCCTCGCCATCTTCCCCGCCGTGATCTTTCTCCTGAGCCTTCTCCCCTACCTGCCCATCGCCAACCTCCGCGAAACCATTATGGGCCTGCTCGACCAGCTCCTCCCGGGCGACACCGCCAAAATGTTCAGCGGCACCGTGAACGAAATCGTGGGCCAAGAACGGGGCGGGCTGCTCTCCTTCGGCGCCCTCTTCACCCTCTTCGCCGCCACCAATGGCATGTACGCCATCATGCAGCAGCTCAATATCACCTACGACGTACGCGATGGCCGCAACTTTTTCCGCGTCCGCCTGATCGCCGCGGCCCTCACCTTCACCTTCGGCCTGCTCTTGGTCCTCTCCTTTTCGCTCATCCTGGGGGGCGAAGCCCTGGGCAAATTCCTCGCCGAGAATCTAGGCCTGGGAAATACTTTCCTGGTGCTTTTTGATGTCTTGCGCTGGGCAGTGATCGCCTCAGCCCTCTCCTTTGCGCTGGCGCTGGTTTATTATTTTGGGCCCGATGTGCGACAAAGCTTTGAGTTCATCACCCCAGGCTCCGTGATGGGCACGGTTCTGCTCGTGGCGGCTTCCCTCGGCTTTAAATTTTATGTGGAGAACTTTGGCAACTACAACGCCACCTACGGCAGCATCGGCACGGTGATCGTGCTGATGCTCTGGCTGCAGATCGCGGGGCTCGTGATATTGCTCGGCTCTGAGGTGAATGCCCTGGTGGAGCACTATAGCCCGAATGGCAAAAAGAAGGGCGAGAAGGAAGAGGGAGAAAAATCGGCTCCCGGAAAAACAGGAAAGGTGCTGCACCCTTTCCCCGAGAAATCGCAGCCCGCGAAAAGCGGACGCACGACGGCCTAATAGCTCCGGGCGCGGGGACAAAGCGGCCCAAGCGGGCAAATCGGGCAAAAAAAAAGCGCCAGGAATTTCTTCCTAGCGCGCATGGAGAAGAAAAATTTACTGCTCGAAGGAGCGGTTGGCTTCGTCGGAATCGAATTCCATGTCTTCGATATTGCGAGGAGCCGGAACTTCTAGGGTGGGCAGGTTGCGAGCCACGTGCACGGGATTGTCCCGGGCATTGATCTCGTCCACATTCACAAACACTCCGCGATCGGCATCATCGGCAAGTCCGCTAGCGTTCTGCTCAAAATCTTTTTTGGCCATCTTGCCAATCGAGCGGGCGCGTTCGAGCACGCGTATGTCCTGCTTTTTCTCTTCGTGCGATTCAAAGAGACCCATGAAAACTCCTTAGCTAGTGGTAATAGAAGACCCTAGGGGTAACACAGGCTGGGGACCCCCGTCAATTCCAGTGCTTAGGATCGTCGTCGTCCTCATCCTCGCCCCGGATGAGCTTGAGGTGGCCGGCCTTTTTCAGGCGCTTGGCCCGCTCACGGGCGATTTGGTCCTGTTTGGCCCCGAGCTTTAGCCGCCGCTTCCAGGAAGCCATCGCGCTGAGGTAGAGAAAACCAAAGGCCATGCCCCCGAGATGCGCCAAATGGGCCACACCATCCCGGCTATAAAAAACCGAGGAAATCAGCTCGATGCCCCCAAGGAGCAGCACAAAGTATTTGGCCGGCATCGGGAACAGCATGAAGAAGTACATCATGCGGTCGCCAAAAAGGATGCCGTAGGCCAAGAGCAAACCATAGACGGCCCCCGAGGAGCCTACCACCGGATGCATGGCTCCCATGCCGAGCCCACCCAGGGCAAAGAGCCCATAGAGGAAGGCCCCTCCGAGGGTGCAGACAAAGAAATAGCCGAGAAAAGTGCGGGTGCCCCAGAGCGCTTCCAGCTCGCAGCCGATGCTCCAGAGGATGAGCAGGTTGAAAAGCATATGGAAGAGACCGCCATGCAGGAAGGCGTAGGTGAAGGGCTGCCAGAGCCAGCCGTCGAGGAGGCGGCCAGGCATAAAACCCAGGAGCGGAGAGAGGGAAAAACCAAGGAAGTTTTCGCAAACAAGCTGCAATAAGAAAATCGCCGCGCACAGGATTAGGATGACCTTCACCACGGGGGTCATGCGGGGGGCGGCGAACTGCATATTGGCGGGTCTCATCAGACGCTCTTAGTGTAGCATGCACCCCCCAGCTGTCTAGTTTTCAGGCAGGAACATTTCGCCCCTCTCCCTCCCTCCGGAAAGGAAACTTATGGAAATCCATAGGCTTTCTGCAGCCGAGCCTCCTGGCACAACCCCTGCACATAGCGGGCGACCCCTAGGGCACGCACAAGCTCAGGGAGAGGTATTCCATGTTGAGCTGTGCCAGTGAGGATTTTGTTATGCAAGAGAAACGCAATTCTGATCGCCATGATTTAGGGAAACTTTCCGTACGCGAAGCCAACGGAGATTATCTTTTCTCCTTTCGCGCCACGAATCTTTCCGAACACGGAATCTTTTTAGAAAACAAATTCTGTGTGAGTGGCCATGAGCCCTTCTCCCAGCTCACCTTCACCCTGCCTAATGGCAAGCAGCTGCGCAACCTCACCGCGCGCATCGTGCGGGATGTGAAACGCGGTCCTCACAAAGGCTGCGGTTATGAATTCTTGAACCTCACCGAAGAACAGCGCATCGAGCTGAAAAAGTTTTTTGTGCAACACTTTGCGCGCGGCACGGCCTAGCGCTAATTTTTCTCTGAAATCTCTAGCAGAACCCCACCCGTCGTCTGCGGGTGCAGGAAATTCACCAAGCAACCATGGGCTCCGGGCTTAGGCGCCGGATAGATCAGGCGAAAGCCTGCCGCCTCGAGCGCTTGGCTCGTGGCCTGGATGTCTTCCACGCGAAAACTCAAATGATGGATGCCATCGCGCCCCGTCTTCTCCAGAAATTTTGCAATCACGCTGCTCGCGTCGGTGGGCTGGAGGAGCTCCACGCTTCCCTGCTGCAGGGGCAGGGGGATCCATTCCGTGTCCACCTTTTCCCGCTCCACCCGCTCTTGGCCGGTCACGGGCAGGCCCAAGACCGCTAAGGCCGCGGCCAGGCGCGAGCCGGGAGTGACGGCAATGCCGATATGATCGAGGTAGGCTGGCTTATTCGCCACGCACGAAATTCCGGATGCGCTTGGCAAGATGAGGGGCGGCAAACCCATAGGCATCATAGAGCGCCTCGGGTGTGCCGCTCTGGCCGAACTCATCGTTCACGCCGATGCGGTGCAAGCGGCCCTGGCCTTCTTCGGCGAGGAATTCGGCAATCACTCCCCCCAAGCCGCCGGCGATATAATGGTCTTCGACGGTGATGAATTTCTTATGGCGCTTGAGCGCCTCCCGCAAAAAATTCGTGTCGAGAGGTTTGATCGAGGAGACATTCGCCACCTCCACCGAAATTCCTTGCTGCTCGAGCG
>JAKFYM010000363.1 GCA_021730855.1 Bdellovibrionales bacterium | reverse complement strand
GGCCAAAACGCAGGATCGGCAGGAGCAGGCTGATCGGCGTCCAACCCTCATTCGAGCGCGCCAGGTAGAAGCGAGTTTCCTCAGGTACGTTGGCGTACCAGATCAATAGGTATTGGCTGACGGCGATATAGCCCCAGAAGATCGAGAAACCAAAAAGATACTTGCCTAGATCATGGAAATGATCCGGAGTGACCACCGCGAGGTAGCCCTTCCGCTGCATCATGCGCACAATCAGGATGCAAGCCGCCACGGAGGCCTGCAAGAAACCGATGAAAATATAGACCCCGAAAATCGTGGAGAACCAAGCCGGATCCACGGATTGGATCAAATCCACGGTGAAAACAGTGAAGAGCGGGGAAAATAGCACGAGAAAAAGGGCCGAGAGTGGCTTCTGGCGATTGAGCAGCTCCACTCCGCCTTCCACGTCCTGGCGCAGGGAATTCTGCAAAATCTTCCGCGCAAAAAAGACCAAGAGCAGGCAGAAAAAAGCCACGCGGCCGATGAAAAAAGGCAGGCTGAAATAGCCGATTTTTCCGTGCAGGATGTGCTCCGACTCCATGAACTTGATATTGGTCCAAGGATAGATATAGGAAAGGCCGAAAAAGAGCAGAACGGTAAAGGCCAAGGACAAAAATAGGTAGGACGCCATCGCCTCATTCACCCGGCGCACGGCCACATTCCAACCGGCAAACGCCAGGTAGTGCACCACCATGAACGAAAGGGCTCCCACACCCAGGCCCATAAACAATAAATGATTGAGCAAAAAAGCATACCAAACACGGGAGCTATCCAGGAAAAGTCCCGCGACAAAGGCTGCCACGCCCAGGCCCATCAGCCCATAGACGAGAAGGTTGGTGGTGGGGTTTAGTTCCAGTTTTCTTGCATCAACTTGCATACGGACTCCCTAGTCTGCCTTGGCCTTCTGTTTTTTTAGCTCCCGCACGTCTTCTTCCGTGGGATGCTCGGCTCTTTGCAGCACGCGCAGGTAATGGATCACGGCCCAGCGGTCCTCGGGCTGAATTTGTTGGGCATACGAGGGCATCACGCCCTGGCCCTTGGTGATGATGTGGAAGAGATGTCCATCTTTCCAGAGCAGCATGTTTTCACTCTGGAGCGATTTCGGGATCGGAAAGGGATTCACCACGGGGCCGTCGCCATAGCCACGCGGGCCATGGCAGGTAAGGCAATAGTTATTATAAACGGCTTGGCCACGCTGCACGACTTCTAGATTTTTGGGCAGTGGGTTCTGCAACTGCGCGCCGGCGGCTTCCGCGGATTCCATGCGGTAGGGTTTGTGTCCACGCGCCACGGTATGTTCGGGAGGCATGAGCACCGAAGCTCCATTGCCAAAACCATCATAGCCTTTTTGCGCCTTGAGGATCGGGGTGTTCGCCATATGCGGCATGTACTGGATGATGGTGCTCTCCCGGGAGGAGCAGGCAAACAAGAGGCTCGTCAGCAAAAATAGTTTGGTCTTCATACGGGCTCCGTCACCAGGGTCACCTTTTCTGCGTTCAAGGTGCCGAGGAAGCTTTGCACTTCCGCCGGTGCCACTTTCTGGCCATCGAACGGAATATAGAGCGCAAATTTATCGTCGGTAATGCGCGGGTCAAAAGGATTGGCGCGCGCATTGGGCATGCCATTCAAGGCAAACATAAAAAAAGCCGTGCTCAAGCCCGCAAGCAGCACGGTGAGCTCGAACATAATGGGCAAAAAGGCCGGGAACGAATTCATCGGCTTGCCGCCCACGATGATCGGCCAGTCATAGGCCGAGGTCCAGATCTGCAGGTGGGTGGCGAGCGCGAGGCCCGTGGCTCCGCCCACGAGCGTGGCCCATGGCACGATCGAAGGTTTCAGGCCCAGGGCTTCGTCCATGCCATGGATGGCGAAGGGAGTGTAGGCTTCTACGCACTGAAATCCTCGGTCGCGCGCCGTCTTGACCGCGGCGAGGATTTGCCCGGGAGAAGAGAAATACGCTACTGCGCCATGAGCATTAGTGTCCGCCATGGGTGCCTCCATTTGACGTCTTCATCACGCTTTTCACCTCGGCCATCGCCACCACCGGAAGGAAGCGACAGAAGAGGAGGAAGAGCGTGAAAAATAATCCGAAACTGCCCAAGGTGATGAACCAGTCGGTGACCGAAGGCAGGTAATAATCCCAGCTCGAGGGCAAGAAATCGCGATGCAGCGAGGTGGCCACGATCACGAAACGCTCAAACCACATTCCGATATTCACGAACACGCTCACGATGAACATCATCGGCACGTGGCGGCGGAAGCGCTTGAACCAGAAAAGTTGCGGAATCACCACGTTGCAAGTCACCATCGTCCAATAGGCCCAGGCATAGGGACCAAACGCACGGTTGAGGAAGGCATACTGCTCGTATTTATTTCCCGAGTACCAGGCCACAAAAAACTCCGTGGCGTAGGCTAGGCCCACGAGCATCACCGTACACATGGTGATCTTGTTCATGGCCTCGAGATGGTTCAGGGTGATGTAGTTCTTGAGGTGGAAAACCTCGCGCGCAATCACCATCAGGGTGACCACCATCGCGAAGCCAGAGAAGATCGCGCCCGCTACGAAATAGGGCGGGAAGATGGTGGTGTGCCAGCCGGGCAATAAGCTCACGGCGAAGTCGAAGGATACGATGGTGTGCACGGAAAGCACGAGGGGAGCCGAAAGGCCGGCCAAGATGCCATAGGCTTTTTCATAGTGGTGCCAGTGGCGGCCTGCGCCCTTCCAGCCAAGAGACAGGATGCCGTAGATCTTGCGGCGCAAAGGATGCACGGCGCGGTCGCGCACGGTGGCTAAGTCAGGCACGAGGCCGATGTACCAGAACACCAAGGAGATGGTGAAGTAGGTGGACACCGCAAAAACGTCCCAAAGCAGGGGCGAACGGAAGTTCACCCAGAGGGGGCCCATATTGTTGGGATACGGGAGCAACCAATAGGCTGCGAGCCACGGCCGGCCGGTATGGCCGAGTGGATACATGAGGGCGCAGATCACCGCGAAAATGGTCATGGCTTCGGCCGCGCGGTTGATGCCCGTGCGCCAGTTCTGGCGAAAGAGATAGAGCACGGCGGAGATGAGAGTGCCGGCGTGACCGATACCGATCCAGAACACGAAGTTGATGATGTCGGATCCCCAGGCGTTGGTATTGGTCAAGCCCCACATCCCGAGGCCGTACCAGAGCGTGATCCCCCAAGCAGTGAGGCCGATGCCTAGAATGGTGAGCGAAATAGCGAAGGCGATGTAGAACGTCTTCGTGGGAAAGCTCTCCAGCGGAGCACAGATATCGCGGGTGACGTCACTATAGGTCTTGTGACCAGTCACCAGGTCTGTTCGCTCGAGCCGCACTCCTTGAGTCGTCGTCGTCATGGAAAAAATCCCCCTAAAATCTCAACTCTCATGTCCGTCGTGCCCTTCGTTCCCGTGGCCAGGAGCGGCCTTGGCGGGACGATTGCGTACCTTGGTCAAGTAGACCACGGCGGGACGTGTGTTCAATTCCTCTAGAGACGTAAATCCCCGGGGATGCTCGCGCAGCTTCGCGATGCGGCTCTCCGGATTGTTCATGTCTCCAAAAATAATCGCGTCCGTGGGGCAAGCATCCTGGCAGGCCGTGCGGATGTCGTTGTCGCCGGCGCGCCGCCCTTGGCTCTTCGCGGCGCTCTTGCCCGCTTCGATCCGCTGCACGCAGAAGGTGCATTTTTCCATCACCCCGCGGCTGCGTAAGGTGACTTCGGGATTCTTCATCAGCGGCACCGGATGCTCGAGGCCGGCATTGATCGGAGCATTGTTCTCGAACCAGTTAAACCGTCTTACTTTATAGGGACAGTTGTTGGAGCAATATTTTGTGCCCACACAACGGTTGTAGATCATCTGGTTGAGGCCTTCACTGCTGTGGACAGTAGCCAATACGGGGCAGACCGTCTCACAGGGCGCGTTCTCGCAATGCTGGCAAAGCATCACCTGCGGCTGCGTTTCGGGATTTTCCGCGTCTCCCGCATAGTAGCGGTCGATGCGGATCCATTGCATTTCCCGGCCCTTTTGCACCTGGTCTATACCTACGGCGGGAACATTGTTCTCCACCGAGCAGGCCACCACACAGGCCGAGCAGCCCGTGCAATTATTTAGGTCAATCACCATGCCCCAGCGGTAGCCTTCATAGTCAAAGCGCGACCAAATGCTCTTGGGATTGGGAAATTCGCGCACGATTCCGGACTTTGGATTCTGCCGGTACTCGTCAAGAGAAGTGTCGAACACAAACTGCCGGCCTTCCAGCATATGGTGCCCCTGGGTGCAGGGAATTTTCATCTTACGACCGGTCTTGCTCACGCGCACGCCGGCAATCACATTCGCCGGAGCCGCGCCCGTGGTGGAAGAAGCCGTGAATCCCGCAAAGGAAACGCCCACATCATTGCCCACGCGCCCATGGAATTTGCGGCCATAGCCCACATACGTGGCCAATACACCGGGATGCGTTCCCGGCTGGCGATACACGGGAATTTCCACCGAGGCCGCGCCATTGGCCACGGTGAGAATGTCTCCATCCGTCCAGCCCATTTTTTTGGCGAGGGCCGGCGACACGGCGAGGTAGTTGCCCCAGGTGTTTTTCGAAACTGGATCCGGCAATTCCTGCAGGAGGGCGTTATTGGCTTGTGAGCCATCGCCAATGGCCGCGGAAGGCAGAAGCAAGAGAGTGAACTCCCCTTCCGTGGGCTTTTGGCCAGCAGAACGGCCGGCAAGGGCTGCGGCCCGTAAGGCTTCCGCGCGAAAGGAACGGGGCGACGCACGGC
>JAKFYM010000186.1 GCA_021730855.1 Bdellovibrionales bacterium | reverse complement strand
TCACCAAGCCCTTCTCCTTCGATGAGCTCCTGGCCCGGGTGCGCGCCCTCCTGCGTCGCCAGAGCGACCATAAAGGCAGCGTGATCCGTTTTGGCAATCTCGAGATGGACCTCGTGAAGCGGAAGGCGAAGCGGGGTGAGCGCGAGCTCGGTCTCACTGCCAAGGAATTCGCCCTGCTGGAATACTTCATGCGCAACGCCAACAAACCCCTCTCGCGTACCTCGATCGCTGAGCATGTGTGGGATGTGCACTTTGACAGCGACAGCAACGTGATCGACGTCTACGTGAATATGTTGCGCAAAAAGCTCTCCGAACAAGACGAGAAGCGCCTCATCCACACGATCGTCGGGGTGGGCTATGTCCTTCGCGAGGATTAAACCCGCCAGCATCCGCGCCCGTCTCACGGTCCTCTATCTGGGCTTGATGGCCTTTACGCTCACGGTTTTCTGCACGGTGCTCTACCAGGTGTTCGTGCGCAACCACCAGCAGGAATTCGATTTCGCTCTCTACAACCATGCCGTAGACGTGGCCCAATCCATCAACGTGGACTATTACGGAGATTTCTCCTTCACGCCCAACGCTCTCCTGGCCAAAGAAAAAGTATTTCCCTTCTCGCTGGGAAAATCCTTCGTCCAGGTGCTCTCCCTCGATGGCCGTTTTTTGGGCGGCAACCGCCTGCCGCTCTATACAGAGGATTGGCAAACTGCTTTTCGCAAGGGCGTGTCCTATCGCACCCTCAACTCGAGTGACCTTCAGGAACTGCGTAGAACCGGGCCTGGCGAAAAGTACCGCCAGATCACCTACCTCGTGAGAAATGGCGCGAACCCGATCTCACTCCTGCAGATCGCCGTGCCCACGGAGATGCTCGAGCGGGAATCCAAATACCTCCTGCTTTTTTTCTTCATCGGCATCCCCACCACCCTCGTGCTCGCCGGCGTGGCTGGCCTCTATCTTGCCAACCTTGCGCTCGAGCCCATCCGCGAGATCGTGCAGAAAGCCAAGAAACTCAATCCTTCCAATCTCTCCGAGCGCCTGCCCGAGCCTGATACGGAAGACGAGGTGAAGCGGCTCACGGTGACCTTGAACGAGCTGCTCGGCCGCATTGAGCGCGCCTTCCAGAGCCACGAGAATTTCATCGCCGATGCCTCGCACCAGCTCAAAACCCCGCTCGCGATCGTGCGCGGCGAGCTGGATGTGTTCCGCTCCAAGGAGCGCGGGCCCGAGGAGGTGCGCGCCTTCATCGATTCCGCTGGCCAAGAACTCCTGCATATGTCGCGCCTTCTCGACGATCTCCTCCTACTCACGAAGATCGATGCCGGCGCAGGGTCCTTCACCGTGCGCGATGTACGCCTCGATGAGGTGCTGCTCGAGGCCACGGCGCGCTTCGAGGTGCTAGCGCAGAAAAAAAATATCTCGATTCGCTTCAACCTCGAGGACCGCACCGAGGGCGACTCCAAGGACGACTTCGTGGTGCAGGGAGATTCCGACCTTCTACAAAGTATGTTTAGGAACCTCGTCGACAACGCCATCAAATATTCCCCCGAAGGCACCCACGTGGAGGTGCGCGTGATCAATGAGGCGGATCGCGTGGTCACTTTGATCAAGGACCAGGGGGAAGCCATCCCTCCAGAGCTCGCGGAACGCATTTTTCGCCGTCATGAGAGAGGGAATTTGTTGATGAGCGGCGCGTCAGGAGCGGGCTTAGGGCTCACAATCGCAAAAAGAATTGCCGAACTCCATAACGGTAACATATCGATATTACAGGACAATTCTCCAGGAAAATCCTTCCAAGTGGAGATGAAAAAAAATTAATTCCCTTTTCATCTCGTTTTAACCTCGTCGTTCTACATTCAATTTATCAGAAGGAAGCAAACCTTCTGGCTCCTGGAAACGGGAGGTAAACGGAAACGTTGAACGAAGTGGAATGAAAGGCGTAGCGATGAGTACAGGAAGAAGTTGGGGACGGGAGCTTTATGTCGGGTTTCTCCTCCTGGCCCTGACCTTCCTGTACTTATCGCATTTATCCACGCAAATGAGCCAAGTTTCTTCATGGACGACCGGCCACGTAAGGCCTCTAGTAAAGAAAGTAGTTTCTTAGCAAAACGAAAGGAAATCTCCCTCCGGGACTCAGGCGCTTATCCCATCAACCCTCCATCAGCCATCAGCGCCTGGGTCCCCTTTTTTTAACGCTTGCACGCGCGCCAGCACCGGCGGGTGCGAATACTCCAGCCAGACTTTCCAAGGGTGCGGGCTTAAGTTCGACAAATGATTCACACTCAATTTTTTTAATCCCTCCACCAAAGCCTCCGCGCTGCCCGTGGTGCGTTTGGCGAAAGCATCGGCCTCGTACTCGTACTTTCGCGAGAGCGCGCTCGTGACCAGCCCCACCACAAGCGATACGGGAATATACAGCCAAGCCGCAATGAGAAATCCCGCATGCAGGGACGGAGCCGCAAAGCCAAAAGCCGTGGCCAGGGAATCGCTAGCGAGCACGAGCGAGAGCAACCAAAAAAGCAACAAAGCCGAGAGCAAGGAAAAGAAAATCTGTTTGCGCACATGCCCGCCCTTGAGGTGGCCGATCTCATGGGCAAGCACCGCCACGATTTCAGGGGTGGTGTGTTGGGCGATCAGGGTGTCGAAGAGCACGATGCGGCGGAAACGACCAAAGCCGGTGAAAAAAGCATTCGCCTTGGCCGAGCGCTTGGAGCCATCCATGGTGAAGACTCCTTGGAGCGGAACACCCACCTTCCGCGCGTACTGCTCAATCTGGTTTTTTAATTCCCCATCGGCGAGCGGCGCAAATTTATGAAAGAGCGGCAGCAGGAGCACGGGGGCCACGAAGCTCAGGAGCAGGACCACGCTTACGTAAAAGATCCAGGCGTGGAGCCAAGCCCCATCTCTAGCAAAAAACCAAAAGAGCGCGGCCAAGAGCGGCCCCCCTAGCGCAATGCCGAGGATCCAGCTTTTGAGCGCATCTCCCGCAAAAGTTTTCCAAGTGGAGCGATTGAAGCCAAATCTTTCCTCAAGCACGAAGGTTTCGTAGATTTGGAAAGGCAAAGAAAAGACCTCGGCCAGCACGCCGAGAATCAGGAAAAAAAGCAGGGAACGCAGGAGCTCTGGCATTGCTAAAGTGCCCACCAGCGCGTCCACCCACACAAAACCTCCGAGCCACAAAAATCCTAGGGTGGCCACGAGCCAGGCCGTGCGGCGGAGCATCTGAAATTTCGTCTGCGCCCCTACGTATTCGAGGGTCGCGCGGTATTTGCTCTCGTCCACTAGAGCGGCAAATTCCGCCGGCACTCCCCCTGCTCGGGCGGCACGCCAGTTCAAGAGATCTACCCCGGTGTGCAGGAAAAAAATCGCCAAAATCACCAGACTGAGCAAAAGAAGAAGGTTCATCTTCTTTTTATAGCGCGGAAAGCCGAGGACAAGAAGGGGCGGATTGGCTATACTGGCCGCACCATGGATCGTTTTTTGAAACCCGAAGAAAACCCCTTTTCCTTTTTCACGCATCTGCAAAACCGCGGCCTCATCCAGGACCACACGCCCGCCGTGGTGGACTACCTGAAGGAATGCCACGAGCATCAGCTGGTGCCGAAAGTCTATGCGGGCTTCGACCCTTCGGCCGAGAGCCTGCAGGTGGGGAACCTCCTGCCCGCGCTCATGCTGCGCCGGGCGCAGCTGCATGGCTTGCAGCCCATCATTCTCCTCGGGGGAGCCACGGGCTTGATCGGCGACCCTTCAGGAAAAAAAGAGGAGCGCAATCTCCTGGAAAAACATCTGCTAGACCGCAACCTACGCAATATCAAAGCCCAGCTCTCGGGCATTCTGGATTTCAGCTCCGGCCCCTATGCCGCGAAGGTCGTAAACAATTATGATTGGTTTGAGAAATTCAACTACCTGGATTTCCTGCGCGATGTGGGGAAATACATCTCCATCAACTACATGATCGCCAAAGACAGTGTGAAGATCCGCATGGAGACGGGAATTTCCTACGCCGAGTTTGGCTATATGCTGATCCAGGGCTATGATTTCTTGCACCTCTGCGAGGCCGAAAATTGCCGCATCCAGATCGGCGGGAGCGACCAGTGGGGAAACATGACCACTGGCCTCGAACTCATTCGCCGCAAGCACGGCAAGGAGGCCTATGCGATCTCGGCCCCCCTGCTCACCGACGCTGCCGGCAATAAATTGGGCAAGACCGAAAAGGGCGCCATCTACGTGGACCCCAAACTCACCTCGCCCTTTCGTTTCTATCAATTTTGGTTGCAGCAGGCCGATGCCGATTGCCCCAAGCTCTTGCGCTTCCTCACCCTCTTAACGGACGCCTATATTGCGGAGCTCGAAGCGCAGATGCAGACGCATCCTGAAGCAAGGGCCGCGCAGCGTGTGCTGGCCCACGAGATGACCAGACTGGTGCATGGGGAACAAGTGGCGCTCGCCTCGGAGAATGCCTCGAAGGTGCTTTTTTCCAAAGACCCCAAGGTGCTGGCTTCTCTAAGCGAGCAGGGCCTCGAGCTCTTGGCCCAGGAAGTGCCAAGCTCCAAGCTTGGGGCGGCCGCCGGGATTTTGGATGTCCTAGTGCAGACGGGCCTATGCGCCTCTAAGGGAGAGGCAAAGAGGCATCTGAAATCCGGCGCCGTGACGATGAACCGGGTGAAGGTGACGGACGAGGCCCTGCAGGTGAACGAAGAAAGTTTCGCCGGCCAGCGCTGGATCCTGCTGGGGCTCGGCAAAGCCAATTTGCATCTCTTGCTGAAAAACTAGAAGTGGCGAATGCCTGCTTCGGTCACAAGAAAATCTAGCCGCTGGTCGTGAGCCTCCATCGGTAGGGCCGAGCG
>JAKFYM010000254.1 GCA_021730855.1 Bdellovibrionales bacterium | reverse complement strand
CGAGCGCAGCCGCGACGGGCGTGGGAAGGGGCTTCTCTTTTTGAAAAAAGAAAAAAAAGCCCAAACCCACAGCCGCCACCAAACCGAAACTAAGGAACCACTTCAAAGGCGTCATAGAGGGGAACATTCACTAGCTCCGTAAAACGATAATGAGCCAGGCTGGGCACGCCCACTCCACTCTCTGCGTCGAGCACCTCTCCTTCGGCGTTGAGGACCACAAGCTGGGCACCAAGCATGGCGTAGGCTGCGCTATCCGAGGGCCAGCGGTCTTTCAGCGGCAAGCCATAGCGGCGCGTGCTCGGGTCAAAGGGCAGGATCGAGCCATCCGTGGTCACCACAAAAAGTCCGGCCTGCCCATCAGGAGCGCGTGTCACAAAAGTAGCGGCGTCCGCAACCGGATTCGAGGCCGCAAACCAGTTCCCCTCGGGGAAGTTATAGCTGGAGATGCGTCCCTCATTCGAGAGCACGGTGAAGTAGCGCATATTTCCAATGTCCACTTCCTCAGTGCTTTTCACCGAAGTGGGCGCGCGATCGCGAGGAAGCTGGAACAGCTTGTAGTAGGAATAATCATCCGTGAGTGAAAATTCCGTGGGATCGGAAAGGTCGATCGCCAGCGACTGCTCACCCGCCACGAGGCTCGCGCCAAAGGAAGTCCGCTTGAGCCGCGCCTCGGCCGGAACCGCAGGAAGGGCGCGTTCATAGACTTGTCCGCCGTCCACCAGCACGAGACCCGCTGCCGACAAACCAAGCAGGGCTTCGCGCTTCTGCAGGGGATTCTTATTGAACACAAAATTCGAGCGGCCGAGCGCCATCAGGCGGGCCATGCTTTGGTAGACGGGGTGGAGGTTCTTCGATTCCAGCACCACGCGGGCGTAGTACTCCATCTCCACTGCATGCGAGCCCCCTTGTTCGTAGGAGGTATCACAGCCCGCCGTGCGCGAGTTGGCGTAGGGACCAAAGGTGCAGGCATAGTGCCGGTAACCCGCCGTGTGGCGGGCTTCGTGAATGATGGTGCCCACGCGGCCGAGGGTGGAGAGCTTGGCCCAGCCATCCTGCATGGTGAAGTAGCCACCGCTATTATAGGCCGTGGCATAAGGCAGGTCGTGGCCCCGACGCACGCCACGAGTCTCTTGCTTTAGCCACTCAAAATAGTTCTGGCGGTCCACATAGCCGCGAATGAATTTATGTTCACCGGCCGCTTCGAATGTGGAGCCCTCTATTAAATAGAGATCATTTAGTAGTTTCTTGGTGTCGCGGCTGCCATCGCAGAGCTCAAGGCCCCCGAAGCTTTTTACGTCCACGCCAAAGGCGCGCACATAACGATCGGCGGCGGCTTGCCCGATACAACCAAACTCTTGGTCGTCATAGGGCAAGTCGGCGGCGTAAACTGTGGACAATAGAAATAGCGAAAGCAAAAAGTGCATGGGGTCCCCTCCGTTGGGCACCGTGCTTTTTGCTAAGGCTCATCCTCGAGCTTGGAAGAGGGCTCTACATTTCCCTCTTTATCGAAAGGCTTCCCCTGCCTCAGAGCAACGCGATGAGCGGTGCTATGAGTAACGATACAACGCTCATCACTTTAATCAAGATCGAAATTCCGGGACCAGAGGTGTCTTTAAAAGGATCGCCCACCGTGTCACCCACGACGGCCGCTTTATGCGCATCGGAGCCTTTTTTATGGCCAGGCAGCTTGCCCTTCTCGATATGCTTCTTGGCATTGTCCCAAGCGCCGCCGGCATTCGCCATAAAGAGCGCCAGGGTGGCCCCCACAGCGAGCGAGCCCGCAAGGGTTCCGGCCAAGGCCGCAGGGCCCATCACAAAACCCACGATGATGGGCGCAAAGATCGCCACCGTGCCTGGGAAAATCATTTCTTTCAGCGCAGCAATCGTGGCGATGTCCACGATGCGGTGGGGCTGCGGATCCGCCGTGCCCTGCAAGAGGCCAGGGATCTCGCGGAATTGCCGCCCAATCTCCTGCACGATGGCTCCGGCCGCACGGCCCACGGCCGTCATGGTGGAAGCCCCCACCACGAAGGGAAGAATCGAGCCGATGAGCAAGCCAATCAGCACCTTGGCGTCGGTAAGCTCCAGCGCCAAGCGGCCAAGGCCGGCATTCTCGCGCACATGGTTGATCTCCATATTAAAGGCCGAGAAGAGCGCCAGCACCGTGAGGATGGCCGAGCCAATCGCAAAGCCTTTGCCGATGGCGGCCGTGGTATTGCCCACCGCATCGAGCTCGTCGGTGATGTCGCGAACTTCTTTGCCCAGGCCGCTCATTTCGGAAATGCCACCCGCATTGTCGGCAATCGGGCCATAGGCGTCGACCGTCATCACAATCGCCGTTCCGGCCAGCATGCCCACCGCCGCAATGGCGATGCCATATAGGCCCAGGGCTTCATTCGCCACGCCTGCCGCCAAGGCCACCACAGCCATCGGCACCACGATCGATTCCATGCCCACGGCAAGTCCACGGATCACGCCCGTGCCCGCGCCCGTGATGCAAGCTTCGGCAATTTGGCGAATGGGTTTCGCAGCGGTGTAGTACTCGGTGATAAGACCAATGATCCCACCGCCAAAAGCTCCTGCGGCGAGAGCCACCGTCACAGACTGCGAAAGACCAAGCATCGGCATCAGAATGACCGACACAATGGTGAGAAGGACGGGTGGAATCAAAAGACAATTCCTCAGCACCGAAGCGGGGTTTCCGTGCTTCATCGCGCGCGCGATGAACACCACCACGACCGAAATCACTAGGCCCAAGGTGGAAAGCAGGAGGGGCAAGAAAATCCCCATCCAGCGCATGCCCTCCACGTCTAGCTGCCCGGCCGATAGCTTGGCCAAACCCTCGACGGGAACGGTGAGCGCAATCGCCATGGCCGAAACAATCGCCGCCACCATGGATTCATAAATGTCCGCGCCCATTCCAGCCACGTCGCCCACGTTGTCGCCCACGTTATCGGCCACCACGCCAGGGTTGCGTGGGTCATCTTCCGGGATATTCTCAATCACCTTGCCAGCAATGTCGGCGCCCACGTCGGCGGCCTTGGTGTAGATCCCGCCCCCGATGCGCGCAAAAAGCGCAATCGAGCTCGCGCCCACCGCAAAGGAATGCAGCACGGTGCTCACTTCGGGTTTGCCGCGAAAAATATAGTAGAGGAAACCCAAACCAAAGAGACCCAGCCCCGCCACGGCCAGGCCCATCACAGCGCCTCCGTCGAGAGCCGTGAGCAAGGCGTTGGCTTTGGAGCCTTCTCTGGCCGCCTGCGCAGTTCGCACATTGGCGTAGGTGGCGGCCTTCATGCCGCAAAATCCGGCGAGGAGCGAAAGGAAAGCGCCGAAAAAGAAGCAGAGTGCCGCAATCCAGCCAAGGGCATACCAAAGCAGCAGCATCACCACGAGGGAGTAGACGGCGAGCACTTTGTATTCCCGCATGAGGAAAGCCATCGAGCCTTCGCGCACGTATTGGCTGATGCGATTCATGGTCTCGTTGCCATCCGGCAGGCCTTTGACACGAATGTAGAAAAACAAGGCCACGAGCAGGGCAATAAAACCCACGACCAAGGGAGAAAGAAGCAAGCTCTCTTGCATGAAATACCTCAGAAATACGTTAAAGTTAGAAATTGGTACGAAAACCAGGAGAAAGAGTCAAGAACAGAAAGCCGGCTTGCACACTTCTGCATCGCAGCAAATGCGTGCTTCTAGGCCCGACGGAAAAAGCGCCTAAGGAGAAAATCCGTGGGCCAGTAGACGAGCAATGGCAAGCCAAGCAAGAGCCCACCCAGCCAGACCATAGGCGGCACCCAAGATTGCGGAGCTAGGTCACTGAAGCCCCATACATAATTAATATTTACAGGCGTCAAACCTGGATCCGCCTGAGGAGGCGGAAGCCAAAAAAAACATACCGGCAGCAGCACCCAAGTGAGTAGGGTCCAAAAAAGAAAAGCACGCCGGTCATATCCCAGGCGCCATACCAGATAGAGAAGAAGAAACGGCAACCAGCCGTGATACAGGGAAAGTCCGCGCAGAAAAAGTGGACTCTCCGAGAACATATAGGCCGTCATCCCGGTGAGGGAACCACCGGCCAAGGCAAAACAAAAATCCACCACCCACAAAAGCTGCGGCCCGAGAATTCCCACCGAACAAGCGGAAACAAGGAAGGCGCTTTCCCGCCAAACACCCACTAAGGTGAGGAGGAGCGCGATATCGCAAAAATACAAAAAATTTGTGGGTCCATAGAAATACCAATAGACCGGCACAAGAAGCAGGACAAAAAAAGTGTATGCAGCTTTTAGCGGAAACGAAATCATCTACAGCTGCAGCCGCGCAGCCGAAAATTCCACTTGGAACGCTAAGCCGGCCGCTCGCTCCATCTCCCTAGGATCTCCGCTTGTAAAAAAATGGCTAGGCCCCGCTCCTAACGGCAAGCCCGCGGCCGCCTCCTCCGCCGGATCGAGCAGCAGCACCCCAGGCAGTAGCTCGCGAAAGATCGGGCTCAAGGCCGGATAGTGCGTGCAAGCGAGCAGTAAGGCTTCCACGCCCCGTAGAGGCTCAACCACCGCGCGCACGGCTTCCCGCGTTTCTGCGCCTGTAAGTTTTCCCGCCTCCACCAAGGCCGAAAGCGGCTGGGCCGCACGCACCCGCACTTCCACTTCGGGCAGCAGTGCCGGGAAAATCCCCGAGTCGACGGTGCGCTGGCCGCCGATCACGCCGAGTTTTTTCACTCTGGATTTTTGCGCGATTCGCACTCCGGCCTCAATCACTCCGGACACCGCATCTCCCAAACTTGGAACCACCGTACTTGCGGCATTGCACGCGATCATCACGGAATACACCTGCCAATTTTTTCTTCCGTACGTT
>JAKFYM010000131.1 GCA_021730855.1 Bdellovibrionales bacterium | reverse complement strand
TCCCCACCTGCAGCCCGTGCATGATCCGATCAGCCATCTGGTTTATTCCGCCCAAGGGCTCGAGGTGGACGATGTGGTTTGCGAGGGCAAGCTCCTGCTCGAGGGCGGGAAGTTCCGCACGCTTGCGGCGCCAAAAATCTATGCCAGCGCCGAATCCTGGCGCAAAAAGATCCAGGCGGCCCTTCGGAAGGTGAAAAAATGAGGGCCGAGATCGCCGAAGTCTGCCGCCGCCTCCACGCCCGCAACCTCCTCGCCGCGGCCGATGGCAATGTGAGCTACCGTCTTTCGAATCAGGAGATTCTGTTTACGCCCACGGGTAAAAATAAAAATTATTTGCGCCCAGAAGATATGGCCGTGGTCACGCTCGAGAACCAGGTGCTCAGCGGCGCTCCCTCGGGCGAGCGCCTGATGCACCTCGAGGTCTACCGCGCTTGCCCCGAGGCGCGCGCCATCGTGCACGCCCATCCGCCCACCGCCATCGCCTGGACAGTGGCGCGGCCCGAGCTCACCGAGCTTCCGGCCGAAGGCCTCTCCGAACTCATCCTGGCGGTGGGCAGCGTGCCCATCGCTCCCTATGCCCGCCCCGGCACGAGCGCCATGGGCGAGGTGCTGCGGCCCTTCCTGCCCAAATCCCGGGTGATTTTGCTAGCCCGTCATGGAGCGCTTTCCTGGGGCGAAGATCTTGAGGAAGCTTATAACGGCATGGAGCGGCTCGAACATATCGCCGGTATTTTAAAAAGCGCCGTGGCCTTGGGTGGCCTGAGCAGCCTGCCCGCCGCGGAGGTGGCCGTCCTACGCGAGATGCGCCGTCAAATGGGAGACCGCACTTTATGAGAGACCTCCATGCCCTCTCGCTGCGGGTGCAGGGCGGCCGCCTGGAAGTGCTCGACCAACGGCTCTTGCCCGACCTTGAGCTCTGGCTGCCGGTGCAGGAGACCGAACAGCTCGTGACCCTGGTGCGCGCCCTCGCGCTCCGAGGCGCTCCCCTGATCGGAGTGGCCGCGGCCGTGCAGCTTGGGCTCCATAGCGAAAAAGAAAAGGATCCACGCCGCCTGCGGATGGCGGCCCTTGCCTTGCGCGAGGCTCGGCCCACGGCCGTGAACTTGATGCATGCGATGGATCGCATGCTTGGCGCGCTCGAGCGGGGGGCGGATCTCGCCGCCGAGGCCGAGGCCATCTTCGCCGAGGACGTGGCTCTTTGCGCCGCGATCTCCTCACGCGCGGCAGATTTTCTAGCAGACGGAGATGGAGTGCTCACCCACTGCAATACGGGGGGCCTCGCCACGGCCGGTATCGGCACGGCCTTGGGCGCGATTCGCTACGCCCATGAGGCCGGAAAAAAATTGCACGTCTATGTGGACGAAACCCGGCCCCTGCTCCAGGGCGCGCGGCTCACCACCTGGGAGCTGGAAAAGCTAAAAATTCCCTTCACCCTGATTTGCGACAGCATGGCGGGCGCGCTCCTGCAAAAGGGGAAGGTGCAAAAAGTGATCGTGGGCGCCGACCGCATCGCCGCCAATGGCGACGTGGCCAATAAGATCGGTACCTATGGACTGGCCGTGCTGGCGCGCCATCATGGCGTGCCCTTCTATGTGGCGGCCCCGAGCACCACGCTCGATCCCAGCTGCGCCACCGGAAAAGAAATTCCGATCGAGGAGCGCGACGCTGCGGAAGTGCGCGCCGGCCTGCCGGTCTGGAACCCGGCCTTCGACGTGACGCCGCGGGCGCTCATCCAGGCCATCGTGCTCGAAGACCGCGTTTTATGAACCATTGGGCCGTGCTCGCGCCAGCAGACTTCCTTGCCGAAGCCGAGGCGGAGCAGCGCGCACGAGGCTTGGTGCCCGTTTTCCAGGCCGAGAATTTTTTTGTCTTTGCCGGCCCTCCGGTGGATTTTGCTTGGGCCGCTGTGCGCTGGCTCGAGGTGGAGAAGCTCGAGATCCAGTCGATCAGTGAGGGCGCGCGCCAGCTCAAAGGAAAAGCCAAGAAGTGGGTTTTTCTCTCGGTGGGCCACCATCGCCGCGGCAGCTTGATCCTCGAAGGCTTGCGCGCCTGGAAGCCGGCGCCCTTGGAATTTCCTAGCGCCTTTTCCCTAGAGAACGTGGGCGCTTTTGCGCTCGAGAGCCCCAATGCCCTTTGGTGGAGCCGCAAATTTGATCGCCCGCATCCCTTGGGCGAGATGCCCTTCCGGGAAGACAAAAGCGCCCCGAGCCGCGCCTACCTCAAGCTCTGGGAGGCTCTCACCCTGCTTGGCCCGGAGCTGTGCCCAGGGCCCGGCACCCGCTGCCTCGATCTGGGCGCTAGCCCCGGCGGCTGGACCTGGGGGCTTGCCCGCCTCGGCGCCTCGGTGCTGAGCGTGGACCGCGCGCCCCTCGCGCCCGAAGTGGCTAGCCTTCCGGGCGTGGAGTTCCGCAAGGGCGATGCTTTTCAGGTTTTGCCCGATGCCGCCATCGATTGGGTTTTCAGCGACCTGATCTGTTATCCGGAAAAATTATTGGAATATGTGAAGTTTTGGCTGAAGGAACAGCCAAAA
Source organism: Bdellovibrionales bacterium (assembly GCA_021730855.1). Classification (GTDB taxonomy): domain Bacteria; phylum Bdellovibrionota; class UBA1018; order CAIPTA01; family CAIPTA01; genus JAKFYM01. The sequence continues at coordinate 2,324 of JAKFYM010000131.1, read as the reverse complement.
ACACGTTTTGTTTGCACGCTAAAATTCCAGGGCGCGGCCGACCCCGCGTTGGTGCAGGAATTCGCCAAGCTCGGCTGGGTGGGGCATTTGTGCTGGAACAAACACGAGCTCACTTGGATTGCAGTTGGAGCTCCAGGATCGGCCACATTTCCCGGAATGGAAGGAAGCTGAGCGCCACCACGCGATCGTTGAACTCTTTTTCCACAAAACGTTCGCCAAGCAAAGCTTGGGCCCGCGCCTTGAGCTGCAGCAGCTCATGGTAACCATAGTAGTAGGCCGCGCCTTTGCCAGCCTCTGCACGAAAAACTTCCTGAACTTCCAATCTGGCCGCCTCGGGACTCGCGCCAATGCTTTCCAAGGTGCGGGCCGCTTCTTCATCAGAGATTGTTTTTGTGTTGATGCCTACGTCGAGCCGAATCCGGACAAGGCGCCGGAGGAGGGCTTGGGAGAAAAATAGCCTGGTTTCCAGATCGTCTGCTGGAATTTGCTGCAGGGCGATTTGTTCCGCATAGAGGGCCCATCCTTCCTCAGAGGCGGAGTTACTTGCGAACAGGGCACGGATGATGGAAGTGTTTTGGCTCTGGATGGCTAGCAGTTGGAGGGCATGGCCAGGTAGGCCTTCGTGAGCCAGCACGGCTTCTAGCGTCTGAGGGATCAGGAAGGCCGACTTGGTTTCGGAAAGATACTCAAAGCTGGGAAGCATGATGACCGAAGGCACGGGAGAGCCGGTTCCGAACACAGCTGCCAAGTGTGGATCCTCTATATATGGGCTGGGAGCGAGGCATGGTTTCAGCTCGGGCCTCTCGTTGCCTACCTGGCATTCTTCGACGGGTAGCAAATCGGCTGGCAGAGAAATCACCTGCCGCAAGCGGGAAGAGAGGCGTCCAAGCGCCTCCTGGGTGGTTGCTAGCAGAGCGGCCCTATTGGGAATGCCATTCCGCTCGAGCAGATGCGCCTGAATGGCGGTGATCGAAGGGTCTAGGCCATATTTGCGTGCTACTTGCTCTACCAGAGCTTCAAATTCTGCTTGGGCCGCTGGCCAGGCCTGGGCAACCAAAGTTTCAAGCTCTGCAGGATTAGCGTGCACGCCATAGATCTGAAGATTGCGGTGGTAGTCTTCGAGCGAATCCACATAACGGGGCCGAAAGGCGGTGGCTTCGAGAGGGGGTGGGCTTAGCTGGAGCAGCTTCTCTTGGTGGATGTCTATTACCGACATCAGGGCATTGACTTGGGTGGCAAAAGTCTGGAGCAAGGCGTTTGCTTCTTCCTGCGACATTCCGGTCTCACGCACTAGCACGCCCAGCTTGATGGCCAGTTCGGTAACGAGTGCAATTTTGGCCTGATAGACTTCCACATATTCGTTTGGCATAGGAAAGCTCACCTTGCCATTTTGCAGGGCACGTTCGAGTTTCGCGGTCAATCGGCTGAGGACTGGCGGGTTTTCCCCGTCGCCACGGATATAAGTCTCGATCCAGCGGCGGTGGATTTGCGGCGCGCGGTCTTTTGTGGCACCGATGGAGACGAATAGGTGAAAAGCGGAACTCCTCAAAGGCACAAAGCCGTCCGCGATATTCGCCTGGTTGATTTCTATCTGTGTGCGCAGGTAGTTCGTTAGCACGCGTCGGTCCGCTTCAAGCTGCCGTTTGTCTAGCTCAGGCAACCCCAGGGATTCGATATTCCAGCTCTGCACCTTTTCGGTGAAGCCCTCTAGAAGACGGACATTTTTTTCCGCCACATCGGGATCCCAGCCATAGGGAGGGAGGTTTTCGTCTACAAGGGGGACATTGCTGTAAGTCAGATCCGTGGAGTCGATGGCTGCGAGAGCAGATATCAGTTCCAAAGCCCAGCGATTGGAAATTTCCTGCCAGCGCGTCTGGGGGGCATTTTGCGCTAAGGCAGGGCCGGTGGCCCAGATAAGCCAAATCCAGAGAGACGAAATAGAGAAGAGCCGTCGCATGCCGCTTTTATAGAAAAATTAACGCAATAAGTCAATTCCTGTCTATTCCATTTCTCACAAACTGGCAGAGCTGGTAGAGGATGCGCGCGCCCACGTTGGCGTCCCATTCTCCCTCTCCTTCCCCTTCCCCTTCCCCCTCTCCCTTTTCTGGAGCCACTTCCACGAGGTCGGCCCCGAGGATGCGGCGGCCCGAAGCCTGCACTTCTTCCAGGAGGAAAAAAAGCTCCCAGAGCTCGAGGCCCCCGGGCACGGGGGTGCCCGTGTTTGGGCAGTATTTCGGATCGAGTCCGTCCACGTCCACGCTCACGTACACATCCTGGCCGAGCTTGGCCACGATTTCGCGGCAGGTGGTTTGCCAGCTCACGCC
>JAKFYM010000338.1 GCA_021730855.1 Bdellovibrionales bacterium | reverse complement strand
GGCCAGGGCGGTGGGGAAAAGTTTTTTTCCTTCGATTTTCAGCAGGCCCACTCGTTCCAGGCGTTCCACCACGGCCGCGACCTCGGAGGCATCTTTTTTCAGTTTTTTTGCCAGCCAGGGAATCGTGGGCTCGGCCTGCGAGGTGCGCAAGAAGTTTAGGGCGTTGAGATGGATGGGGGTGGAGATGATTTCGAAGCGGTCGACTTCGAGCGGAATGCGTTCGATTTTTTCTCCCTTTTTCAAGATCTGCGCAATCCAGCGGTGGAAGTTTTCTTCGAGCTTGAGGTGCATCAGGATTTCACGCGCCATTTTGGTGGTGAGCTTGCGTTTGCCCTGTAGCAGAGCACTTAGGGTGCCCGAATTGAGGTGCAGCTTTTTGGCAAATGCCCGGAGGGAATAGGCTGGATTTTTCGCTCGAATTTTTTCAAACTCCGATTGCATCAATTGCCGGATGATTTTTTCTTCTTGTGAATGCAAAGCGGCCCCCCTCTGGGGACTCTATCTACCAAAAGGCCGCCGCAGGCACCATCTCTTGCTGCAAGCGAGATGCGTCATTTGTGGGCGATGCAGCAAATAAGGGTTTCTCTTTTACGCCCGTGTGCGCCGGATCGCTTTTGCGCCCACCACGAACGGGATCCGCGCGGTCATCAGGCCAAAAACAATGCTCACGGCCGTGACCGCCACTTTGAAGCTGAAAGCGATCCCGCTATTTTCGTCGCCCGTGGCGAAATAACGGAAACTCGAGAGCGCCAATAAACCGGGCAGCATCCCGATGATGCCCGGCACGGAATACACCTGCGAGGGCAGGCGAAAGAGCCGGCCAAAACCTAAGCTCACCATGCCCACCACCACCGAAGCGAGGTAGGGCCCGGCAGCCTCCGCGCGCGTGCCCGTGAGGGCCTGTAGGCACATCCAACCGGCGAGGCCCGTGAGCGTAGACCACACCAGCGCTTTGGGCGGCACCTTAAAGATCACGCCAAAACAAGTGATGTTTACCAGGATCGCCAGCACCGAAACCAATTCAAACTGGCTCTTGAAGGCCACCGGCTGCATCACGCCCCGGAGTTCCCACGAAAAGGAAAGCTGCTGGAAGAGCAAATAGGCGAGCCCGAGCGCGAGCAAGGCCAGGGCCGCTTGCATAAACTTGGCGGTGCCCGAGACGAGATTCTGCTCCGCCAACTCGGAGATCGCTGTGGTGAGCGCGAGCCCGGGCACAAAGAGCACGATGCCACCGAGGGCATAGGCCTCCACCGCCACGGGATCGAGCAGGCCGTGGGCCAGGCCCGCGAGGGTGAGGGTGAGGAAGGCGCCGAGAAAATCCGAGAAAAGAGGATTGGCGAGCTGGCGCTTGAAAACCAAATGCGTGAGCAGCCAGATCAGGGCCGTGATGATGCCGGAAATAAAGGCGGCCGTGGGGCGCTGGTAGGCCGAGAAACTGATGGCGCTTCCCGCGAGAAAGGCAGCGATGGCGGTTTGCCAGGGCGGATAGGCATCGCGGGCGAGGGCTTGGTTGCGCAGGACTTCAAGGGCCGTGAGCAGGCCGAGCTTGCCCTCGAGCAAATCACTGAAGAGCAATTCCACCTGGCAGAGGCGGCCAAGATTGGTGCCCGCATCGCGCAGGCGGAGGAGGGCGGTTTTGGGTTCCACTTCGCGCTTCATGTCGTGCAGGCTGATGAAAATTCCCGTGGGTGTGGCAAAAACTTCCGCGGCCTTGCCGTGCATGGAGCCCAGGCGCACCAGGCTATCCTCGAGGCGGGTGGTGGGGCCGCCGCAAGCAAGGTAGATTTTTCCGTAGAGGAGCATGAAGTCGAGCAGGTCGCTATCGCGGGCCTTAAGGGAGCTCATCGTACCTTACCTCGAGGATCTCGTAGTCTTCGTCTCCACGCGGGGTGCGCACGGTCACCACCTCGCCCTTTTTGGCCTGCAGCAGGGCCTTGCCAATCGGGGAGACCCAGCTGATGCGGCCGCGGGCCACGTCGGTCTCGTCGATCCCAACAATAGAAAATGTTTTCTTTTTGCCGTCTTCATCGGCCAGCACCACGGTGGCGCTGAAGAGCACGGTGTCCCCACTTTTTTCCAGCGGGTTCACGAGCTCGGCGATCTCGAGGCGTTTGGTGAGGAAACGAATGCGGCGGTCAATTTCCCGCAGCTTTTTTTTGCCATAGAGGTAGTCGCCATTTTCGGAGCGATCGCCATTCGAGGCGGCCCAGCTCACCACGCGCACCACCTCGGGCCTTTCCACGTCGAGCAGGCGCTTCATTTCCGCGCGCAGGCGCTCGAGCCCGTGGGGCGTGATATAATTTTTTCCGCCAGGAACCGGGCTCGCCGCCTCGGCTTCTTCCTCTTCTGGTTCCTGGTCCTCTTTTACGAAGGCTTTGCTCATGACGATCAGAGTCTAGCACGGGACGCCGTGAGATGGCAGTGCGGAGCAACAGCCAAAAGGCTTGCACGCAGGAAATTCTCTCCCTAGAATCTCTCCATTCGACGACAACAACATCATTTTTTGGGGGGATCCATGAGAGGAAGTTTTGTACTGGCTTGTGTGGCGTTATTTGCGGCAAGCCCGGCTTTGGCAAAGGGAAAAGGTTTTGCGCTTCCGGACTGCCTGGATCGCGAGGAGCGCGTGCTGGACGTGAACAATGAAGAAGTGTTGCGCTGGAAGGAGGAAACTCCCAATGGCTATAAAGACCGCGCCCTAGTGACGGGCACCCTCGTGGGTGTATTGCTGGACCGGAGATCCCATATCCAGCTCGAAGTGGACCTCACTCCCGAGTCCGATGCCAATGGCCGTCGCGATCACTTGGAGATTATTTTCAGCAAAGATTTTGGCAAGGTGAGCGATGTGCGCCCCGGACTAGAGGTCACGGCCTGCGGCGACTATATCACCGCCAACAAGCGCAAGGGCCACTTCCCGCCCTCGCCCGTGGACGCCATCCTCCATTGGGTGCACAAGAGCACCAACGAAAATCGCCATCCTTCGGGATTTATGGCCATCAACGGCGTGCTCTACGGCAACGACGATCCCGGGGCTTGGGATGGTGAGCGCCTAGTGGACGCCTTTTCGTTTTCGTTCGCAGATTAGCGCTAAGCTCTTAGGCTTAGTACACGCGGAAGATCGCCGAAAGGATCTCAAAGAGGATCAGCGCCACGATCGTGATCTCGAGCAGGTGGCTGCGCCTCATGTTCACTTCACCCTGGAGCAGGCTCGAGACCTGCGCCAGGATATTCATCTTGCGCGTGATGTTCTGCTGCCAGATCGAGAGGCGGAATTCCTTGGTGGCCGCGCGGTAAATGGTGGCGAGGTAGAAATCCCCTACCACTTTTAGGGAATTCTCCACGCGCTCGATGAATTCCGAGAACTCGATGTAGCGGGAGCTCGCGTCCTGGTAGAGCTGCGCGAAGCGGCCGCGGATCGAGTGGCCCTTGCTGAGTTCGATATCGTCGTAGAGCAGGGCGAGGCGCTTGTCGAGCAGGTCGTCGTAGTAGCGCATCTCGAGCAATTGGGTCACGGCGAATTCCAAAATATCCGGCACGTCGCGATTTCCGGTGGGGTCCACCACGAGGGCGCCGTTCCACTCCACGATCGTGAGGTCGCTCTCCCCGTACTGCAGCACATTGTCGAGCAGGGTGGCGCGGGTTTTTTTCGAGATCGTGGCGTCGTCCTCGGCGAGCAGCAGGGCTGGGATGTCGGCCTGCGCGAGCAGCTCGTCGCCACTCAGGTTGGTTTCAAACTCTTCGAGGAAATACACAATATAGTCTTCGAACGCTGTCCAGGCCGTGGGTTGCTTCAGCGCGGGGCGGATCAGCTCGCTCACTTCGCGCGCCTGCCGCTGGGCGATTTGGTCGATCTCGGATCCTTCCTCGAGATCCGCCGCGAGGCCCACGAGCTCGCTCCACGACATGCCGGAGGGAATTGGGATTTGGTAGACGAGGGAAAGCACGCCATAGTCGCGCAGCTTGCCTAGGACCGAGGCTTGGAAGGTGCCGCAGGGCAGGTCGAGTTTTACGTCGCCCACGCCAAAGGCCACGGGCCGGCTCTTCACGATCAGGCCGCGGTCGATGAACTTGGGCACCTTGAACGTTTCGCGGCCCCTGAGATCCTGGAGCGAGGCCTCGGCCTTGTCTAGCCAAATTTCCTCGGCCACATCGAAGATGCGGTATACGAGCACGCTGCCTTTTTTGATCCTAGGGCCTTCTCTCATCTTCGTTTCTTTCTCTTTTTCTCGCTTAGGGCTTGGAGCTTTACCTGGATTTTGCGCCAGAGGTCCATCATAGCTTCGTCGGGATGATTGAGGAAGGGGAGGAAGGACACAGGCGGCAGCATGGAAAACCACGGGATGAGCGAGCGCTCCACGCGCAGCAGGGCCTCGCCCACGCGCAGGACTTGGTCGTTCTGCAGCCGGCCAGCGGCATTCTCGGCACACGCAATGTCGAAGGCCGTGAAAAAGCTGCGCGCCCCGGGCGGGAGCTCACGCCCTTTCACGGAACGCACATAGATGGCCACGATTTTCTCCGGGAAACGCTTCGCCAGGCGCGCAAAGACCTCGGGGTCGTGCTCGGTATCGTCGCCCACGAGGATCACGGGATGGGGCGAAGCGCGCACGAGTTTGTGGAGGGCGCGGAATTTGTATTTCAGCACGGAGGGCTGGCGCATCCAATCGCGCAGGGTGAGGTGGGCCTTGGGGAAGCTATGGAGGGCGAGGAAACTCTCGATCTTGCGGCGGATCGCGGGCGGAGAGGAGGAGACGATGGCGAAGCGGGAATCGGGGTGCTGGCTGAGGATCTCGCGGTAGAGCTGGGCCATGCCGGCGAAGGCCACGGTGCGGAAGAGGCCGCGGTAGATGGTGATGAGGGGCGATTGGGTGTGGGAGACCTTGATGGT
>JAKFYM010000377.1 GCA_021730855.1 Bdellovibrionales bacterium | reverse complement strand
AACACTAACTGCTCTCCCGAAACGCTTTTCACACGCGTGGTTTTGAGGCCGATATGCTCCACGGTACCGGTTTCGTTCCCCACCGCGATCGCATCGCCGATCACGAAGGGTTTGTCGAATACGATCGAGAGGGAGGCAAAAACATCGCCCAGGATATTTTGCACGGCGAGGGCAATGGCCACGCCTCCTATGCCCAAGCCCGCAATCAGGGCCGAGACTTTTACGCCATAGTTATCTAAAAGCAGTAGCAGAACGGTCACCCAGGTGGCGAGCTGGCCAAGCACCACCATGGCCCCCACGGTGGTGGCGCGGGCAGCGTCTTTGGCCATGGTGTGATTGGCATAGCGGGTGCCGAGGAAAGAAATGGAGTGACTGATCCAGAGGCCCAATTGGGCAAAAAGCACGAAAAAGAAAATACCTTTGGCGCCAGCGGCTACTTTGGGATGCAGGTCGAGGAGCTGCAGTCCGAGATAGAATCCGAGAACAAAGAGGAAAATAAAGTTTGTTTTTTCTAATAGGAGCACGGCCACGTCGTCCCATTGGGTGGTGGTGCGGGCGGCGAATTTGCGCAAGCGGGAGAGCAGTAGGGCGCGGAGCAGGTAGGCAGAGCACAGGATGCCCAGAGCCAGGCCGAGAAAGGCCGTCCACTGACGCCAATCGTTGCCCAAAAAATCCTGCTCCGTAAAGAACTCCATCTAGTTAGCTCCTTTTAGCTTTTAATTCCGTTTTGGTGAACCCATAGACCAGGCTCGCGGCCATGGTGAGCCAGAAAATCAAGAAGGCGGGGTTATGGGCATCATGAAAATTGATGCTCGGAAAATGAAAACCATCGACCACAAGCTTGAGGCCCACGATGAAAACTAAAATATAGGCCGTGGGCTCGAAACGAGGAAATTTTTCGAGCAAACGGATGAAAATGCTGGCCGCAAAACGCATCATCAAGAGGCCAATCACGCCGCCCGTGACCACCACCCAAAGCTTGCTCGTGAGGGCCACGGCGGTGAGGATGGAATCGATGGCAAACGCAATGTCGGTGAGCTCTACCACTAGCACGGTGGTCCAAAATCCGCGCGGGCGCGTGGCGGGCTTTTCTTCCCCGCTGCCCTCTTTGCGTTTCTTCCACCAATAGTCAATGGCGAGGTACAATAGGTAGCCGCCGCCCAGGAATTTCACCCAAATCCACTGCATGAGGTAGGAGGCTAGCGAAATGGCGATCAGCCGAAAAACAATTGCGCCCCCGATCCCGTACATTAGCGCTCGTTTGTGTTGGTGCTGGGGGAGGTGATTCACGATCAGGGCGAGTACCAGGGCGTTGTCGATCGACAGTATCCCTTCGAGAAAAATCAAAAAGCCAACAGCCATCAAATCTTGAGGGGTAAAAAAAGACATGGGAAATTTATGCCTGATTTAGTTGTCGGGCGTCAATAGACCGGGGAAGAATCCATCGTCACGAACGCCAAAGGAATTCAAAAACTCCAGTGGACGAGGCAGGCCCGTCTGGAACGTGAACATGACGCTGGGGTCCTGCAGCAGGGTGCGTAGCGTTTGGAAGCGCGTGCGGCCACGGACCAGAATCACGAAGGGGCGTTGGTGGGGCGGTCCATGGGGATCGGCTGCCATCGAAACATTGCCCGCCTGATTCAGGAGGTAGAAATTCTCCCGGATGCTTCTGGCAACGGTTTGCGAGCGGCAGCCTAGATAGGTTTTTCTTGAGCGGGCAGGCACCGCCGGAGCGGTGATCACGAGGCAGCGATCCACGTCCACTTCGAGCTCAAAAGGCACTTCGTCGACCGTGAGCATAAAGCCTTGGTCCACTCCACGGCTATCGGTGGTGGAGCGGCGATGGGAATAGGACTGCGACCAATAGGTATTGCGCTGGCCCTTGATTCCATAACTAAAATCCAAACCCGTTAGCTGCGCAAGCCAGGATGGCAGACCCCATTTTACCCCAATTTCGTTTCCGATATTGTTCGAGGTTCCTTGGGTTTGTTCATTCGATTCCGCGATCGCATAGGAGATTCCCGCCTCGACCCTGATTTGGCTGGGATTGTTGTTGGTTTCCTTTTCGGCTTTTAACCTGCGAATCAAATCGATGGTGCCAAACTGGAGGAAGCGATCACTGGATTCACGGCAGAAGCGATTGCCCGTATAGGGCACGGGTTGCTTGGGATCAAAAAAGAGGTCGCAGAGGGCGGCTTTGCTGGTGCCGTCGATGGCTTGGTCGAGGGTTTCCTGAGAAAGGCCCATCTCTCTTAGTTTGGGTTCGATGCGCTCGTAGCCTTTGGCTTGGGCAAAAAGGTCGGCATTGCTGATGGGGGAGGGTGGGGCCGGATTCGCTAGTTGACGAATGCGCTCATCGATATAGTTAGGCGATAGATCAGTTTTTGTGAACCTCGTCATGAAGTTCATGGTGGGATCAAACTGCCCATAATACACGGGAGTGACAAGGCTCACGTCTTGCGCAGCCGGCACCACTTGCAAATATAGGCGCACGCGGCTCATGCCTTGCACGGGATCCGGAAAGCGGAAATGCACGGGGAAGCTTAGTTTATTGTTCTCCGCTTTGACGGCGATGGATTGGGCATCGATCAGCTTTGGAAGGTTCTCGTCATTGGTTTCGGTGGAGAATTTGACGATATAGTGGCCCTGCCCAAGGGGTATGGTCTGCTCGCCCTGGTTCGTGGTGCGGTGGATTTCCGGGGTGGCCTCCACATTGAATTTCACGATGGTCGACATATTCATCCGTGCATCCACGTGATGTTCTTGGCCGAGGGTGGTCATATAAACAGAAGTTATAGTGATGTCGGCGCTTCCCGACTGCTGGGCCACCGAGATCGTGGGGGCTCCGGAATGAAGATCGTCGTAGAGGGAGAGGCTCAGGTTTTCATATTGCCAGGGGGTGACATAGATCACCCGTTCGGCCTGGCCGTTGCCGTAATAGTCGTTTTTGCTCTTGATGAGAATGCGCAAGGGAATGGGGTCTTGTTGCGCAAAAAAATCAAAGTTGATCGGATAAGTCCAGGTGCGGTTCCCCGTGCCCGGTTCATAGGTGTGAGGGCGTTCCTCCCCGTTCACGAACACCTGAAACTCTTCATTTACGTTCACGCCCTGGGCCGACTCGATCACCTGGTTGGTGGCGGTGTTGATGAGTTTGGCAAAAAAATGGAATTCAATTTTTTTCGGATGCCGGGTGGAGGTGAGTTCCTGCACAAAGGCGCGTTCCAGCTGGACACGGCCAAACCCAAAGGCCGGAGGGGGCGCATTGGCCAGGGGATTGACCACCGGAGTGTCGAGGAAAGAAATTTCTGCTTCGGCACGCAGGGGCGCGCGCTGGTTGATGGTGAGTCCACTCAGGCGCCCTAGGGAAACGCGTCCGCCCGCGGGGCCAATGGGGGCAGGGCTGTCGATGGCTTCCACCTTCAGCAAGAGCTCCAGGTTGGCTTCTTTGGGAACGGAGCGCAGCAGGGGAAGCGGGGTGGTGAGCCGCACCTGGCCGGCCCGGAAGCTTTCCTCGGGCAGGGTCACCGCATCGGTGAGCGCAAAAATAGAATTTCCGGCGCTGGCCACTAGCTGCATGCGCACATGAAGCTTGCCTTCGGTCAGCGGATTTGTTTCGGGGCTGCCATCGAGGCCTAGGGTGCGAAGCTTAGGGGCAAAATTCAGGAGCAAGGAAGAAGGATTGCTCGGGGTGTTGCTAATTTGGTATTCGGCGCCTACGTCTTCAATCACCAGTTGGGCCATTTCAGTTTGCGCCGTGGGGGTGGCGGCCGAGGATAGTTTGGGCACGCTTTCAAAACGCAGGTCCTTGATGCCTTCGGCCCCCGTGGCCCAAGGATTCACACCGATGCGCAATACCTGGCGGCCTTGGTGCACATCCACGGCCTCGATCGTGCGCACGACTTCAAAAAAAGTGCGACCTGCGGTGGAGTCAAAAGGGAAAGGCTCAGACCAAGTGAAGCAGCCATCGGCATTGGTGGGTAGGGTGGCAATTTCTTTGGTTCCGTCTTTTACGGCGAAGGGCACACCGGGCACGGCATTAAAGGCGGCCACGTCTTTGATGCAAGCAGTGAAGTTTAGGGTGCGAGCGGTGGCGAGGCTCGGGAAATTTGGATCCACTTTGGCGGCTTCTACGCTGCCCTTCACGGCCGGACTCACCACGAAGGTGGAAGTGTCTTGCGGGTCCTCAATTTTTTTCTTGTCCGAGCCCGAGCAGGCGCTGCAGACGAGAATGAGCAAAAGCCAAACATTAGAAATCCGCATACGGAACTCCTAAGGTGAGCTGGTAGAAATTGAATTTGTCTTTTTGGAAAGTGCGAGACTCGATGAGCTTGCCTTGGCGCGCTTTGAGCTCAATCTCTAGACCAAGCTTTAAATCGATGCGGATGGCGGCGCCCATGCCCTTACGATTGTTGTGCCCGAACTCCGCGCTGGAATAAAAAGCGGGCGAAGCATCGGCCTCGTTGCGGTACCACTCCACGCGTGGGCGCAGGTCAAAGGTTTTGGTCTTCAAAATAAATTCTGTTTTGGCGTATTGTCCCTGATTTTGGCCGGTGGGGGCTTCACGGTTCTGCAAGAGGCTGCCGCCTAGATGCCAGGAAAAAGAATCTGTGATCGACCACCGCAAGTCCACGCCCTCCTCAAAGCCGGCGTAGTCATACAGAAAGCGTGAGCCGGCGGCAATGCCGGTGACGGAATTGCCGTAGAATCGGCTATCTTGCGCCATGCCATGGGTGAGATCGCGAAACTCAAAATGCGTGACGCGGCCGAGCAGAGAAAATTTTTCGTTTTTCCAGCCAAAGATTCCTTTTTGGCTGTGAAGGAGAGGCGTGGGTTCGCGGCCAGTGTTTTTGGTAGAGAAGGAGCGGCCCGTAGGAATGGCGGCCTGAGT
>JAKFYM010000343.1 GCA_021730855.1 Bdellovibrionales bacterium | reverse complement strand
TAAGATTTCTCCGCTCCGTGCCTGGCCTTGCTTGGTAAAGCTTCCTAGGTAAACCCAAGCACCCAGCCTCACCGTTACCTCTGTCCACACCCCCACAGAGCCCTCGCGAGAAACTTCCACCTGCACGGCACCGTCCCCTGCGGGCCGGAGTTTCACTTGCAGCTTCACTCCCTCGCCCGTCACCCAGGCCGAACGGCCTTCCAGCACTTCCACGGTTTGTGTGCCGGATCCGGCACTCTGCCTATCCGCGCTGCCGGCACTGACTTTCACTTCGCCCAAAGTCACCGCCCCGGCTCCCGGAGCGTGAGGCAAGTTGCTGCCTTTGCCAATGGCCACGCCCTTGGCTTGCCCTCCGCCGCTCACCCCCATGGAATCGTGCTGGGAAGCGCCCGCCCCTCGCGAGCGCACGGCCACATGGTAGCTTCGCGGCCGCCGGTCTAGCTGCGCAAAAAGTTGGAGGATCTCTTCCACTTTTTTTGCCGGGGCGCGGATCACCACTTTGTCGTTGAGCGAGGAGAGCACCACGTCCTGGGGGTAGAGGCCGCGAGCCACTTGCACAAGCTCGGCGGCAGGGCGGAATTGTGTTTCGTAAATATGCAGGACGGGCTCGGCGGCCCATAGGAGAAGCGGGAGAAAAAAACTAATTAGGATACTTAAGCGCATGGATCTCGGGCAGGTTCCGGCACTTTTCCTCGAGGTCGAGCCCGTAGCCAATCAGGAATTGGTCGTCCACTACCTTGCCCACGTAGTCGGCTTCCACCTTCACCACGCGCTTGGATTGTTTGTCGAGGAGGGTGGCGATCTTGATCGAAAGCGGGTTGGCGCTTTTCAGACGGTCATAGAGGAATTTGAGGGTGCGTCCGCTGTCGATGATCTCTTCCACGATGATCACGTGGCGCCCACGCACGTCGGTGGCGATATCCTTGAGCATGGTCACGGTGCCCGGGCTATTGATGGTTTTTCCGTGGGTGAGCGTGCGGACGAATTCAATGTCCACATCCGAATGCAGGCGGCGCAGGAGATCGGCCATCACGAGGAAGGCGCCCTTGAGCACTCCCACGAGCAGGATTTTGTCGTTGATGCCGTAGTCCTCGTTGATTTTTACGGCGAGATCATCGAGGAGATCGCTGATCTCTTGCTCGCTGAGGAACTTTCGGAACTGGCGATCATCGAATTGCATGCGCTTAGCCTCGGATATTCTTTAGTACTTCGCGAAAGCGCGCGAGGCTGCCAAATCCCCAGCGTGCTAAATAGGAGGCTACTTCAGGGCCTCCCGCTTTCAAAACGGAAAAATAGCCTTTGCGCCATAGGGTGAGAAAGCCGCAGTCCACGCGGAACCTGATCTTCCGACTCGCATCCGAGCTCCAAATGCACTCGAGCACGCTCACTCCCATGCCGGGGAGGCTTGCCTCTGGCCGCTGCGCCAGCTCCAGCAAATGACGCAAGGCATCTTCAGTCAGCCAAAAATGCAGCTCGGGGCTGGTGGCGCTCTGGGGCAGTAGCAAATTTTGTCCCCTGCCTCTCACAAAGAAAAACTCCTGCGCGCCAATATGCAGGGCCACGCAAGCTCCCTTACTCAAAGAGGAAGCGGCTCGCTCGGCCAGCGCGCTCTGCAAAAAAGTGCGAAGCTCGGGCTCATATTCGGACGGCAATTTGGGCTCCATTTTTGCCTTGGTCACCCGAGGGAGGATACCGAAGACGCTCTCTCTAACCAAGTGAAATGCCTGATTTTTTCTTAGGCCCACCCAAGCACAAATGTTACGCTTACAGGCGAGAAACTCATGCAAACTCCAGGTTTTAACGCTAACAGGATTTTTTCCAACGAGAAGAAGCGCACGATTGCGGAAAATATGCTCGAGCGCTACACGGGATCCTTGCGTTCGGCTTTTCAAAAACAAATTTTGCTTACAAACTTCGATCACTATATCGCAGAATTTCGCAAGCTCACAAATTGCAAAAAGGCCACACGCGGCTCCGCGATGACGGCGATCCACTCTCCCAAGCATGGAGTTTCGCTGGTGAATTTCAATATCGGCGCCCCCACCTGCGCGCTGATCATCGAGCTCCTCGCCACGATCGAGCCCAAGGCCGTGCTCCTGCTCGGCATGTGTGGCGGCCTCCATCGCTCGCTGAAGGTGGGCGATTTCATCCTGCCCATGGCGGCGATCCGCGGGGAAGGCGTGACCTCACACTTCATGCCCCCGGAAGTTCCTTCCCTTCCGACTTTTAAGGTGCAAAAATATGTCTCAGAAATCCTTGTAGGAAAAGGCATAGAGTACCGAACGGGAGTGGTACATACCACTGACTACCGATTCTGGGAGTTCAGCCCGGGTTTCAAGGAAATTCTCTATTCCCAACGTGTACTGGGAATTGAGATGGAAACGGCCGCCCTCTTCACCGCTGGATTTGCCAGCAAAGTGGCCAATGGTGCCCTCCTGCTTGTGAGTGATCTCCCGCTCCAAGAAGGTGGTATCAAGACCAAGGCTTCGGCCAAAAAAGTCTTTCAGGAATACACGGATTTACATTTAGAGATTGGCATTAGAGCAATGTCGGGGATTGCCGAAAAGGGAGAGAAGATCCGACACTACCAGTGGTGATGTGAAAGTATGATGTTCAAAAAGTTTTTCAGCCTGTTCTCCAACGACCTCGCCATCGACCTTGGCACCGCCAACACCCTCGTGGTGGCCAAAGACCGTGGCATCGTGATCAACGAGCCCTCCGTAGTGGCCGTGCATCGCAACTCGCGCGGGCAGACCAAGGTGCTGGCCGTGGGGAAAGAAGCCAAAGAGATGCTGGGACGCACTCCCGGATCGATCACCGCGATTCGCCCGATGCGCGATGGCGTGATCGCCGATTTCGAGGTCACCCAGGTGATGCTCCGGCACTTCATCAAAAAAGCCACTTCCGAGCACAGCCTCTTCCGCCCCCGCATCATCATCTGCATCCCCTTCGGGATCACGCAGGTGGAAAAGCGCGCCGTGAAAGAGAGCGCCCAGATGGCCGGCGCCCGCGAAGTTTTCTTGATTGAAGAGCCGATGGCCGCAGCGATTGGCGCGGGACTGCCGATCATGGAGCCCTCGGGCAATATGATCGTGGACATTGGCGGCGGCACCACCGAAGTGGCCGTGATCTCGCTCGGCGGGATCGTGTACTCCAAGAGCGTGCGCGTGGCCGGCGATAAATTCGACGAAGCTATCCTCGCCTACATCAAGCGTAAATATTCTTTGTTGATCGGGGAGCGCACGGCGGAGCAGATCAAGATCGCGATCGGCAATGCCTATCCGTTTGAAGACGAAAAAACCTACGAAGTGAAGGGCCGCGACATGATCACCGGCGCGCCCAAGACGATCGAAGTGAACTCCGAGGAGATCCGCGATGCCCTGGCTGAGCCCGTGACGGCCGTGGCCGACGCCATCAAGGTGGCCCTCGAGCGCACTCCTCCCGAGCTTGCGGCCGATATCGTGGACAATGGCATCATCCTCGCCGGTGGCGGCTCCTTGCTGGCCAACCTAGATATCCTGATCAAGGAAAAAACGGGATTGCCCGTGGCGCTCGCCGAAGACCCTCTCACCTGCGTGGTGCGCGGCTCTGGCAAAGTGCTGCAGGACATTGACCTGCTTCGCCAGGTGACGATCGCCTAACCCAAAGGGCATCCATGCCGAAAAACGAAGAACTAGAGCCGCTCACCAACCCCAAAATGGTGGAGCGCTATCTTCGTTATGCCGTGGACCTGCGCGAGCTCACCTCCTGCTACCTGGAAAGCGCCCAGCTCCGCTTCGAGGGCTTTGTCACCAGCTTTGATCCCAGCACACTAGCCATCCAGCTCGACATCACCTCCGAAGCCTTTGCCCCGATCAGCCTCGAGGACCTCCGCGCCCTCGATTCCCCCGATGCCAAGCTCCGCCTCAGCTTCTCCGTGAATGATGTGCTTTTTTTTCTCCACACCCGCTGCCAAGGCCGGCTAGTGAACCGTCTGGAACTGGCCGTGGACTTACCCCTCTACAAATTGCAAAGGCGCGAGGCCTTGCGCATCAAGGTGATGCACGCCCATGGCGCCTCCCTCGAGCTGAACGGGAAAAACTACGCGCCCTACGATATTAGCGCCGCGGGCATGAGCATTTGGGTGGACCTCGAGACAATGGACACTTTCGCCAAATCCCAGGTGTACGAGGGCGCGAGGCTGAAATTCCTGGGCAAAGAGATTGTGAGCAAGCTGGAGGTCATCAGCATCAGCCGCTTGAAAAAGGACGATGATCGGCACTGGAAGGTGGGCTTTCGCTTCCTGGAGCTTCCCCAGGCCGCAGAACAGGCGCTGGCGAAGGAAGCGTATTTGCACACGCACCGCATCTGGTCGCGCTGGATCTAAAACCGCCAACCGCGCCGCTTACCTGCTAACGGCATCTGCAACAGCGATCCGCCAACCGCGTGCCGCGAAACCGCGAACCGCATCCGCTTACCGCTCATTGATGGGCTGGGGAAAAACCTAGGTTCTAGTCCAAAAGGACACTTTTTCTTCAGCCAAGAGCCCGTTTTTACCGAAAAAAGAGGGTGGGAAAATCATTTTTTACCCTATCGCTTTTCTTTTGGCTGCTGAGCCAAGGCACGGCTGCGCAAGCGGAAGACAGCTGTCCCTCGGCTTGGGCAAAAATTAGCGGCCGCCTGCGCTCCACGGCAGGCCAAGCGGGCCTCCTATCCGGCCGCGCGATGCGGTCTCTCGATGGCCGCTCTTTCGAACTTTTTGAGAAAGTGCGCCTTTCCCCAGGCTTCGTGCCCTCTCCCGAAGAAGTGGCCTATCTCCAAACTATGGGTGTTTACCCGCGTTTTCTCCAGTACCAACAAGCGAGCCACGCAGTCCAAGCCCTCAATCATCGCATGGGCCTCTTGGCGCGCTCCCGCCC
>JAKFYM010000099.1 GCA_021730855.1 Bdellovibrionales bacterium | reverse complement strand
ACCATGACGCGAGACCACGCCCTCGCCATTCATGCCCACGTGACCCGAGGTGGGAGGAGCATCCAAGCGGTTGCCGATATTGTCGTCGATATCATCGCCCTCTTGCTCAATATAGGGAGCGGTTTCGTCCACTAGAGCCGCTGGAACTTCTCCGGGCCTGAGCACATTGCCAATGGAATCTTCTTCCATGTATTCCCGCTCCTGACGGGCAGGGCCAGGCCGCTGCTCCGGCTGACGTGTGGGACCTCCACGATCCGGCGCGCGCTCCTGGGAACGTTGGGGGCGTTCGCCCCGCTCTCCGTTTCTTTCACGATCGCCGCCCCGGCCACCACGCTTGTTGCGGTCGCCCCGGTCGTTGCGATCACGGCGGCCTCGGCCTCCGCCTCCGCGACCACCACGCTCTTGGTTCTCCTCACCCTCAGGGCGAGATTGCGCGTGGGAGCTCGCTTCGATCTCAGGTTTATAGTTGTAAACAAGATTTGTCTTTTGCAGGGTGTAATCGGTGGGCTGGTTAGGAATGCCAGAGGGTCGGTAAGCACGCACGGTCTGGTTTTTTCGTGCCCAGCGCATGGTATTTTCGCCAGAGAAGATGGGGCGGAGCACAGGAGCATGCAACGGACCGTTCCAGACCATTGGTTTGTCCGGCGGGGGAAGACGGGTGCTCTTAAATTGCGCTTCGGGCTCACGTTCACGGCGCTCGCCACTTTCTCCATTCTCTTCAGAAACATATTCCCTGGGTTCTTGGCCCGGCTCGCTGGCTTCGGGGCCACGGCGGAAATTTTCGTTTCTTGGTCGCTCACCACGGTCGCCGCGCTCGCCGCGGTCACCACGGTCTCGCTCTCCATCGCGGGGGCGGCGCCGGGAAGCGGGATCAAATTCTGCCAGCTCTTGCAGCCAGTCTGGCAGCTCTTTGCCTTCTAGCTCATGGAAGAGCTTAGACATTTTAGCGGCAAGTAGGGCCGGGGGGTGTTGGAAAAGACGGCCGATGATGCGGCGGGGAGGGCCTTGCTCCAGCCACAATCCAGTCATGCGGCTGTAGTAGAACAAAGCGCGGATGATGTGGTCGGTCTGTGCCCGAGAAATGCGCAGGTTACGCAAATAGTAGTTCCGCAGCGTCTCGCAGCTTAGGAAGTACTTCATGTCGGGAAGGTAGTTCTTCTCGTTCTCGGATAAGGTTTCTTTGTAAGGAGTCAGCACCAACGATTCGATCAGCGGCACCATCATCAGGGCGAGGCCAAGGTCAGGCACGGGGCGCTGCTGCAGGTTCGAGGTCTGGAAGCGGGTCCAGAGCGCCATCGCTTTCTCCCAGGCTTCCTCAGGAAGCTCGGCAAACCATGGCATGATATGCGGAGTGAGTCCCATTTTCTTGGACTCATCGAGGAAATCCCCTAAGGATTGGTCGTTGCAAACTTTTAGGAACTCCTCGCGTACCCGATCCTTAGAGGTGTTCTCGAGCAGAGGGGCTTTTTCCCTCATCGCCGCGTCCAGAGCAGGATCGTATTCTAATCCCAATTTAATTTTATGCCGGATGGCGCGCAGGATCCGGATAGGATCCTCTTCCATTCGTTGGGCGGACTCCCCAATCGAGCGGATCAGGCGGCGGTCAATGTCGAGCTTGCCTTCCACATAGTCCACCAGCTCATCGGCATCTGGATCGTAAAAGAGGGCGTTGATCGTAAAGTCGCGACGGATAGCGTCTTGTTCCGCATTTCCAAATTGATTGAGGTCGGGATAGCGGCGGCCATTTACCGGGCCTGGACCAGCCGTAGGGGCGAGATCCACGGCCTCTTCGTTCATGGGATGGTTTTCTAAAGGTTCATCGTCTAGTTCAGCATTCTCTTCGGCTTGCACCACGGGGCCGCGAAAGGTCACGATCTCGTAGCGACCGCCCCCGCGCTCGAGCATCACGTGCCGAAAGCGGCGGCCGATGATGCGGCCTTGAGGAATCACGCGCTTGATTTGGTGGGGGGTGGCATTGGTGGCGATGTCGAAGTCTTTGGGGCGCTTGCCGAGGAGGAGGTCTCTTACGCTGCCTCCCACAAAATAAGCGGAGAAGCCGGCCTCCTTCAACATTCGATAGAACTGGAGGGCGTTGGGGTCGATAACAGATTTGTCGATCACGGGTTTGTCCTTTTTAATCCGGCGAGGGCGCACAGTGGATGCTGGTGGGCGCGGGTGAGGAGGGCTCCTCAAGCTCGTCGGTACATTTTTTCAGCTAACGCAGGCGTTAGATTGCCTGAATCCGCCCCTCTTCTCGTACTAGATTCATCCCTAAGATTTATCCTAGGATTCAGCGAGGAAGGGCTCGGTCGCACATCCAAAAGAAGCAACCTTATCTTAGAAATACCATTTACCCCCACCAGGGGGCAAGCGCTAGGTGAATCCGCTTGGAATCCCTCACGTTTTCTGTATAAATAAGGGCATGAGTCCATGGACAGAATTCACCCAAGAGAACGTTTCCCGTGTGCCAGATGGTATTTTAGGCTTATTTCAGCTCTCCAAGGGCGAAGCCAATATCTCGTTCGTGGGCCGGGCGGATGATGATTTGCGCACCCGATTAGCCGAGCATCTTGGCCAAGGCTATACGCATTTTCAGTGGGTGCAGCTGCCGTGGACAAAAGAGACATTTGAAATGCATTGCCGCCTTTACCATCATGGCGGAGGCAATAAGAAGCTGGATAATGTGGATCATCCCTATCCGCCCGAGGGCAAGCTCTGGCGTTGTCCCGTATCAACCACGTCGCCTTCCCTATGCGATCTCACATAGTTTCCACTATTTCTTGACTTCGACCCTCACTCATAGCAAAGACTCAAATAGCTATGCCGCAAAAAAAGCCTAAAAAAGTCGCCAAAGAAAAGCTGAAAAAACCTGCCAAACCGTCTCCCAAGGTTGCGGCCAAGCCTAGCGTGGCGAAAAAGCTAGTAAAGGGCGTGTTGAGCAAGCTGAAGCTCACCCCCGTAAAAAAGGTGGCGGTCCCTGTAGAGAAAAAAGCGGCGCCGAAAGAAGCGAAAAAGCCTCTTCCCGTGACCAAGGTTGTGGCTAAAAAAGCAGCCCCTCCTGCGGCTAAGGCTCCTCCCGCAGCCAAAGCCCCTCCTGCCAAAGTGATGGGCAAGACGGCTAAGGCGCCGGTGCCGGAAAAAGCCCGGCCCGTAGAGAAGCCTGTCGAAAAGGTTTTGAAAAAGCCGGCCTTGCCGGAAAAGCCTGGAAAAGCCGCCAAAAAGGGCAAAAAAGAAGTGCTGGTCGAGCTGCCTTCCCCGAAAGGCGTGGCCATTCTAGGCAAAGAGGGCAAGAAAAAAGCCAGAGGCAGTGACCTGCTGGCTGGGAAGCGCCGTTGCCGCGAGCCGGTTTGTGACCATGATTCTATCTTGAGTGGTTATTGCCGCCTGCACTACATTAAAAATTGGCGGAAAATCAAACGCAAGGAAGCCATTCTCGCCAGCGGCCAGTTGAACAACTACGTGGAAGAGCTGGTGAGCAAATATCCTGATCGCTACCTCGACGTGATTCGCGAAGACCTTGCTTCGGAAAAAGAGTGGGCAAAAGTGGTGATTGATCTTGAGCTCGAATCCAGTGAAGACGAATCTGGATCCGAGGAAGACCTAGATGCGGTGGCTGAAGGCGTTCGCGCCCCGGGTGGCACCGTACGGGATTTTGACGACGACTCCGATAGTTTTTAACCTTCTTTCCTCTATTTTCTACGCCCTTGAAACAGGGCGCCAAGAAATCTACTGATTTTATTGAACATTCGAATTGGTTTACACGTTAGCAGATTGACGTGGCCCGACGCAGAGTTACAATCATAGGAAGTACGCGCGGAAAAAAGGATTTTTGCGGTCCCTAGGGAGGGGAACCATGCTGTTCGGATTTGGCTCCAAGCCAATTGTTGGACTCGATATCGGGTCTAGCTCAATAAAACTTGTAGAGGCAGAAAAGAAGCGGGGAGGCTGGGTTGTACGAGCCTTCCACAGCGTTACTTTGCCCGAAGACACCATCGTAGATGGAGAGATCGTAAACCACGCCGCGGTGGTGGAAGCGATCCGCGCATTGATCAAAGAGAGCGGCGTGCGCGTGAAGCAAGTGTGCACTTCCGTGGCGGGGTCCTCCGTCATCATCAAACATATCGCCATTCCTAAAACCGGCCCCAAAGAATTGGAAGACCAAGTCTATTGGGAGGCGGAACAGTATATCCCCTTCGACATGAAAGAAATTAGCTTGGATTTCGAGGTGGTGCAGGAAGATATGGGCGACGGGAAGATGGACATCCTCCTCGTGGCGGCGAAAAAAGATTTCATCGACAAGCGCCTGGCCGCCATCAGGGAAATCGGATTGCAGCCAGAGGTGTTGGATGTGGACGTGCTCGCTCTCGCCAATGTGTTCTGGGAAAACTACGACATGACTCCAGACAATGCCGTGGTCTTGGTCGACGTGGGCGCAAGCCTGACTAAAATCAATATCGTGAGTGATTCGACCACGATTTTCACCCGCGACGTGGCCGTGGGCGGCAAGAACCTCACTCAGGAGATCCAGAACAAGCTCGGCATATCCTTTCAGGAAGCGGAAGTATTGAAGATCGATGCTTGCAGCACGGGCCAGATTCCTGAAGAGGTCTTGCCCCTGGTCTCGGCTATTTCCGAGAACATAGCCTTGGAAGTACGCAGAAGCCTCGATTTCTACGCGGCCTCTCCAACACAGTTGCCTATCACCTCGATCTACCTCTGCGGAGGCGGTAGCCGCATTCCGGGTTTTTCCAATATGCTCAGTGAAATGGTGGGCTTCCCGGTGGAATACCTGAATCCCTTCGCAAAGGTGGCCTGCTCGGGGCGGCAGTTCAATGAAGAATATTTAGCGGCGATCAGCTCAGGCGCCGCTGTGCCAATTGGTTTGGCATTGAGAAACGA
This sequence comes from Bdellovibrionales bacterium, assembly GCA_021730855.1. Taxonomy (GTDB): domain Bacteria; phylum Bdellovibrionota; class UBA1018; order CAIPTA01; family CAIPTA01; genus JAKFYM01. Next base: position 33 of record JAKFYM010000099.1, on the reverse strand, counting down.
GGCGTAGGAAGCGCTATGATTAAGATTAACCCT
>JAKFYM010000193.1 GCA_021730855.1 Bdellovibrionales bacterium | reverse complement strand
CTCGATCTCGGCGAGCTCCACCTTGAATTCGTCCTTCTCGCCGAGCTCCTTCTGGATCGCGTTCATCTGCTCGTTGAGGTAGTACTCTTTCTGGTTGCGCTCCATCTGCTTCTTCACGCGCGAGCGGATCTTACGCTCCACCTGCAGGATCTCGATCTCACCCTGCATGAGGGAGAGGATGCGTTCGAGCCGTTCGCCGGTGTCGATGATCTCGAGGATTTTTTGTTTCTCTTCGATCTTCAGCGTGAGGTGAGCCACCACCACATCCGAAAGCCGCGAAGGCTCCTGGATCGAGTGGATGTTCATCACCACTTCGGGCGGGATGCGTTTGTTGAATTTCACGTACTCTTCAAAAGTATTTTTCACGCCGCGCAGGAGCGCCTCTTGGCGCACAGGATCTTCGGCCGGGTCGGCAAGCTCTTGCACTTCCACCTGGATGAATTGGTCGTTGGGAATGTACTCGGCGATGCGCGCACGCTTCTTGCCTTCCACGAGCACCTTCACGGTATTGTCGGGAAGTTTCACGAGCTGGATGATGGTGCCGAGGGTGCCGATCTCGTAGAGGTCTTGCTCGTCGGGGTTCACCACGCTCGCGTCCTTCTGCGCGCAGAGGAAAAGGTCGAGCTTGTGGGTGATCGCAGCTTCCAAGGCAGCGATGGACTTTTCGCGTCCCACAAACAAAGGCACTACCATATGCGGAAAGATGATCACTTCCCTCAGCGGCAGCATGGGGACAATGATTTTCGCTCCTTCTGAGCTGGAACCTCTTTTTTTGGTCATACTAGACCCTCCTATAAAAATTGTACGCCGATTCTCAGGACGCTGGAAAGCAGCGCCGCAAGATTTCTCTCGACGGGGACAAAATAAATTCTATCGTAAATTCCAGCCGGTAGAGGCGGAGCTTTTTACGCGGAATCCTACTTGCGTTTAGATCGGGAAACCGCTTTACGAGCAGCGCGGCGAAGCGTTAGACTATGAGCGTCTCCTGGCGCAAGCGCCACGGGGCTCTGGTCAAACACACGCTTCCACACATTGGAAAATCCTTCTAAGCCAGGCAAGTCTTTCTCCCATTCTTTTACGCTGCCCATGACTAGCGCAAAACAGCGCGAAGGATCTACATGTTTCTTAATGGCTTTTTGCACCTGCGGCAGGGTCAAGCGGCGCAATTTGCCACGGTAGCTATCATAATAGCCTTTTGGTAGGCCGAGCACGGCTTCGGTGACCTTATTATCAAGGCGTTTTCGTACAGTATCCTGCAAAAAAGCCGTTTGGCTCACTAAGCTCTTTTTCGAGAAATCAAACTCCTTGCGATCCACGCCCTTGCGGGCATAGCTGGCAAAAAGTTGGAGCATGAGCTGGAGAGCGGGAATCGTGTCTTTATTGCTGGGCACAGTGTGCATCGCAAAATACAGCGGCTTGCGACCAGAACGGAACCAGGAGTACGCCCCATAGCTCCACCCGCGCTTCTCCCGAACCTCGCGCATCAGGCGCGCGCTGAAGGAGCCTCCGCCAAACACATGATTCGCCACCATCATCGCAAAATAACTTTTATCGATAAAACCCACTCCGGGAGCTCCCACCGTGATCTGGGCCTGGGTGCGCCCCGGCTTCTCGAGCAAGAGCAGGGATTTTCCTTTGCGGATCGTGGGAGCCGGGGCCTCGAACCTTCCCGCCGAGCCAGCGGGCAAGGCCGCGCAAATTTCTTTGAAGCGCTTCTCCAGGTACTTACGGTCAAAACCACCCGAGGCTCCGAACACCAGGTCTCCCGCACGGAAATACTGCCGATGGAAGACGCGTAAATCGTCGAGCGTGATTCGGTCGATGGTGTCGAGGCTACCGGCCGTCATCTTTCCATAGGGATTGCCAAAGAGCAGGTACTCCTGGAAGCGGCGATCAGCGATGTCATCATCAGAGCCCAATTCATCTAGGAGCGAGGAGCGCACTTGCTCGCGAATTTTGGCAAATTCGATTTCGGCAAAGGCCGGCTCGAGCAGCATCTCGGTGAGCAGATCCATAAAGGCGGGAAGCTTGTCGGACAAGGTGACGCCGTAGATGCGCAGGGATTCTTTATTTTTCCCAAGATGGATTTCCGCGCCCAGATTGTCGAGCATGCGGTGAAATTCCTGGGCATCTTTTTTGCGCGTGCCCCGCAGCAGCATGCTGAGCATGAAGGAGGCCACGCCCTCCTTGCCATCCGGATCGCGCAGCGAACCATGCAGGAGCGCGATATCGATATGCACCAAAGGGGCTTTCTTTTCCGGCATAAAAATCATTTTTGTTTTCATTCTGGCTTTCCAATCACCACGGTGCGCTGCTGGCGCTGCAAGTATTTCTTAGCCATGGCCTGCACCTCTGGCAGCTCCACGGCCTGGATTTTATCAATCTCTTCCACCGCCAGGCGCACATCCCCCATCACCAGCTCTTGCTGGCCAATGAAGCGCGCCACTGAAGAATTAGTGGCCAGGCCCATATGAATCTCGGCGCGTAGCTTATTTTTCACGCGGTCTAGCTCTTCGGCCGTAATCCCTTTGCTCACCACGGCCTGGAGCTCCCGATCGATGACATCAATGGCCTCCTCGGCTCCCTTCCCTTGCTGGCAGGTGAAGCTGAAGTAAAAGAGCGATTCATTTTTGGAGGCATGCACGCTGGCGCCAATGTCGATGCACACGCCATGGTCCACAAGCGCGCGGTAGAGGCGGGAGCTGCGCCCATTGGTGAGCACCATCGAGAGAATCGAGAGCGGTACTTGGTCGGGATGCTTGGCGTCGGGCACCTTATAAGCAAACAGCGCCTTTTCCACTTGCACCGAAAGCCGCAGCACACTCACGCGCTCTTCGGTCTGGCGCTTCTCATCGGGCACGTCCTTGGCGAAGTTGCGGCTAGAGGCCGGGATTTTCCCATAGTGCTTGTGCACCAGGGCCGCCACTCGATCTGGCCGCACGCCGCCGGAGACCACGATCACCGCATTATTGGGCGCGTAGTTGGCTTGGTAGAATTCCTCGCAGTCGGTGACCGTCATGCGGTCAAGGTCCTGCGCAAAACCGATCACGGGGCGCCCATAGGGATGGGTGGGAAAGGCCGAACGCTGCAGCTCTTCGTACATCTTGCCTTCCGGATTGTTCTCCATCACTTGCTTACGCTCGTTGTGCACCACTTCGCGCTCGGAATCGAACTGCTCCTTGGTGAGCGAAAGATTGGTCATGCGATCCGATTCCAGCTCGGCCACTAGCTCGAGCGATTCCACCGGAAGGCTGGCCACATAGGCTGTATAGTCTGTGCTGGTGAACGCATTCAAATCGCGGGCGCCCGAAGATTCCATCGTGCGGTCGAACACTCCCTGCGGCCGTTTCTTCGTGCCCTTAAACATCATATGTTCAAAAAGATGGGCTAGGCCCGATTTCCCCGGCACCTCATCCCGCGATCCCACATTGAACCAAGTCTGGTAGGAGAACACAGGCGCGATTTTATTTTGCGCCACAAAGAGGCGCAGCCCGTTGGGGAAATCAAAGCGCTCGAGCGCTTTCCCACCTATGGTGCCGTAGTTTGTTTTTTTCCATTTTTTCGTCATGTAGATTTCTCAATTTTTGTACTCTGAGTTTACTCTCTTCTCCAGGGTTTGTCAGAGGAAAGGCCATAAGCGGCAAGAGGCGCTTGGCGTCAAGTTTGCAATTTCTCCGCCATGGGCATTTTTGTTTTTTCTCTAGGCGCCTCGGGATTTCTCTTTTCCTTTCTTTTCTCGCGAAAAATCGACGAGGTCGGGCATAGCGGCTGGGCTCTACTCCAGTCCAAGTGGCAAATGGCGCCAAGCACGAGCACCGATGTGGACGAGGAACTCCTCCTGCTCTCTCGCCTAACGGCCTCGCTCCGAGCCGGCCTCAGCCTCGACAATGCCCTCGAAGGCATCGCCGAAAATAAAAAGACCGCCGATCGACTCCAAGCCATCCTCGAAGGCCGGCCACAGGCCGATGTGCTCTCGCTTTTCCTGAGTGACTCTTTAAAAACTGGCACCCCCGCCCTTCATTCCCTTGGCCTCTTCCAACGCGCCCTGCAGAACCAAAAAAAGCTCAGCCTCAAAGCTCGCTCCATCACGGGCCAGAGCCGTGCCCAGGCCGAAGTCCTCTCTTGGCTGCCTTGGCTGCTGGGCGCCCTGCTCTTGGCCTCCGACCCCAAGTCCTTTCAGGGCCCCCTAACCAGCCCCTTTTCTTGGGTGCTCTGGGCCATTGCGATCGGCCTCACCGGATTTGGCCGGGAATGGATCCAATCCGCCCTGAAACGCGCCCTTTCCCCTCGCAGCAATAGGGAAGCGCTGGAGGAAAAATCCATTCCCGAACTGCTCCTGCGCCTGCTCGGGCAGATCTCTCTGGGACTGGACGCGGAGACCGCCCTGCAAAATGCCCTGCAATCCCATTCCCATCCCGAGATGCAAAAAATTTTCTTCGCGCCGGAGCAAACAAGCCGCCTCCAGCAGCTGCAGGGCCTGCTCCATCATGCCGCGCTCACCGGAGCGCCGATCCGGGAAGACTTGCAGACTTATCTCCAGGACCACTACCTCGAACTAGAGTCCCGCTGGGAAGAGCGCGTGCAGCGCTTGCCCGTCACCATCCTTGCGCCCCTCTTTGCCTGCTTTTTTCCGGCCTCTTTGCTAGTGCTGGCGGGCCTCTTCCTCCCACTCTTTGCTAGCCTCTCATGAACTGGCGTTACTTCTTGGTGCTCCCCCTGGCCGCCTGGTGGGTGGGAAATGCCACCGACCTTCCGCACCGCCGCGAGAGACTGCCCAACCACTGCCCGCCCTGCGATTGCTCGGGAGCGCTGGATTTATACCTACGGGCCTATGCCCATGCTCATGCTCATGCGGCGGAAAATAAGAAGGGGGATTGGCTACAGCGAGCAGAGGAAAAAATTGCGCCCTGCCCGGCTGCCGAAACGCTGCGAAAGCGCATCCT
>JAKFYM010000416.1 GCA_021730855.1 Bdellovibrionales bacterium | reverse complement strand
CTAGCTCGAGGTGCTTGGTGGAGATTTCCTTGGAGAGCACAATGCTGGGAGTGGGAGTGCCTGGCTTGCGAAAGGCGCTTTTTTCCGCCTGCTCGAAGATTTGTTTGCCTTCTTGGTAGTGGCCAGTGTCGTTGTAGATGATCGAAAGGCTGATGGCTGCGTCGGTGAAGTTCGGATCAAGCTGGAGCGAGCGTTTGAAGCGCTCCACGGCCTCGGCCAATTTATTTTCGCGGTGGAAGATGGTGCCTAGAATGTATTGCAGTTCGGCGGTGGACTGGCCGCCATTGTCGAGATCGAAGAGTAAGTCCTTGGCGGCCTCATGGTGGCCTTGCGCGAGTAGGCGTTTCGCGTCTTCCAAAGTCATCCGCTTTGCGCCTTACCTTTCTCAATGGCTTCGCGTAAATCTTCTCGTTTGCCTTTGTCGCGGTCAGGAAAATCGCGCTCTAAGCGATCTAAGGCCTCATTGGCTCTTTCAAATTGTCCCAGCCGTTCCCAGGCAAAGGCCAGGCGATAGAGGGCTTCCTCGTTATAGCCGTATTCTGGAAAATTCTGCAGGAGGAAGGCATAGCGGCTGGCCGCGGATTCATAGAGATCGCGCTTAAAATAGAAGTCGCCCACATAGTTTTCTTTTTCGGCGAGATTGCCACGCAGGTCGTGGATCTTTTTCTCGGCTTCTGCGCGGTGGCTGGAGTCTGGGTACTCGCGAATCAGTTGCTGAAAAGCGGTGATGGCAGAAGTGGCGGGATCTAGGTCCCGGTCAGTGGAGGAGGGCATGAGGTTGATATAGCTTTCGCCAATGCGCAAGAGGGCATAGGCGGTTTGCTCATGCTTGGGATAGAGCTCACGAAACACCTTATAGGCGCTGGCCGCCTCTAAATAAGTTTCCTCCTGGAAGTGGGCATCACCGATTCTCAGGGAAGCTAGGGCGGCGTACTTACTATAAGGGTAGCGGCTTTTTAGGATGCGGAAGCGCTCCACGGCCTCGATATAGCGATCCCGCTTGAGCAGGCGTTCCCCATCCGCGTATTGGACTTCGGGCGGGCTGTCATTATCAATGACCACGGCACTACAAGAAGTGACTAAACAATAGACAACGAGCGGGACTAGGCCCGATAGCAAGGTCTTGCGCATGGCCCAAGCTAACATGGGTTTCCCCTGAAAAAATAGGGTATTGGCGAGGGTCAGTTGTGGCGATGCGTTATTCACCTGTGTATTATCCGACTATTATTGACCACTAATATCGGCAGTGCTACTCTAAAAGTTAAGGGATTAGAACAAAGTTAAGAAACAGCAATGGAGTACGCTATGTGGTCGATTGATGTGTCCTCAAAGCCGTCCAAATTCTCATGGAATTTCAGGGTCTTAGCCATTACCTCGCTCTTATTGCTCCTAGCGGGCTGCATACCAGGCGAGGAACCTAAGGATAGCTGTGATCCCGATAAAGGCAAGGTAGGTGCCAACTGCCCGAAAGATCCCGGGACCGCGCCAGGGGAAGGCGGGAACCCTACTCCTCCTCCTCCTGGTCCGTATGCCTTCCCCGATCTGCCCGGCCGTGTGTGCACGATCGATCGTTTCCAACAACTAGGTGGTGGCCAGCAAGAAGTGAAGAAAGTGGACATCCTCTTCGTGATGGACCATTCGGGCAGTATGGCCGACGACTGGGGCCGCGTGGCGAGTAATATCTCGCATATGGTTCGTGAACTGCCTACCAACACTCACATCCGTTACGCCGTGGTGCTCGGAGATATTGGCAACTGGCGCGGACGTCTCTATGCTCCCACCGGCATGAAGGCTGTTTTAGACAGCCAAAAATCTTCGGTGCAAGAAATCTCCAGAGATCTACATAAAATGTTTACTGAAGCCATGAAAGTGAACGATCCTGGCACCGGCGAAGCCCTCTTTCACAGCCTTTTCCACGCCGTCACCACCAATGCGCGCGCCAACCAGCAGCTCGGTTTCTTCCGGGCCGATGCCGCGCTCTCAATTTTGTTCATGAGCGACGAGCACGAGATTGGTTTTCCTTTCCCCAGCCGCCAGGCCCTAAAGGCGCAAGGCTTGCCCTATCGCTGCGATGAGAACGTGGAAGAAGTGCATAAGCGCGATAGCTACGACCGCCCCGGTATCAATATGGCCGGTACCTACAATGCCGTGAAAGCCCTCAAAGGCGATATGCCGGTCAAGACCCACGCCTTCGTGAACATCACCAAAGAGGACCTCTTCAAGCGCAATAGCAAAAATGCTTCCTGTTTATATGACTCCCTTGGCTACGGTTATTTCGAAATGGTGGAGAAAACCAAGGGCGTGCTTTTCAGCATCCAAGAGGACCGTGCGAAAGGCATGGCTCGTTGCGGAGAAGTGATTCGCGAAAGCTTAGAGTTAACCAAGGATTTTAAACTCTCGCAGCCCGCGGAGTTTGTGGATCCCGCCACGATTCTCGCCGTGGTGGACAAAACCCTTGTTCCTCATGAATACCAAGCCGGCACAAATATGGTGCACCTCGAGCAAGCCGGTAGCCTCAACAGCCTCATTCATATTCGTCACTGCAAACCCGATGGCAGAAAAGCTTGGAACCTCACGAATTTCAGCGGTCAGGCCGGCCAACACGCCGTAGCCCTCACTTGGAAGACGGCGGAATATGCCACGAGTGGAAAGGTACTTTATGGAACTAGCGCCACGAGCCTGAACCAAGAAGTGCGCAGCCAATCGGTCACCACGAATCACGTGGCCACGGCAGAGGGTTTGAACGCCAACACTCTTTACTATTTCCAGGCAATTGCCTCGGATGAGTTTGGACAAGAAAAACGCAGCGATGTGATCAGTGTGCGCACCCTGCCCGATTGGGGAATTTCTGGAGTGGCCGGACAAAGCTCGCGCAATAGCGCTAGCTTGAACTGGAAAACCACCCAGTATCCCACGAAGGGCCGCGTGAAATGGGGCGCTTCCGCCAATGCGCTCGTGAATGAAACGGCAGAGACCGCTGCGGCCACGGAGCATAATGTGGTGGTGAATGGCTTGAGCCCGAACACGGTCTACTACTTCCAATGCCTTTCTCGCGATGAGTTTGGCCTAGAGAAAGCTGGAGACGTGCTTCCGCTGCAAACCCAAGTGGATTGGGGCATCGTGAACTTTGCTGGCCAGGCAGCGCGCACCTCGGTGCAGCTCAACTGGAGCACTCCGGAGCACGCCACCCTAGGGAAAATCCTTTGGGGCACGAGCTCCACGGCCCTGACCAACCAATTGGTGGGCACGAGCGCTGCCACGAATCATAGCGCCACGATCGAGAGCTTGAGTCCCAACACGACTTACTACTTCCAGGCCGTGAACAGGGATGAGTTCGGCCTCGAGAAACGCAGCAATGTGATCTCGGTGCGCACTCTCGTGGACTGGAATATTTCCGAGTTCAGTGGCACTTCCACGGAAACTGCCGTGGCCGTGGGCTGGAAGACTAGTGAGTACAATACAAGCGGCGCCCTCTTCTGGGGATTGACCGCCGAAACCCTCAACCAGCGCGTGAACTCCGCCACGGTGGGAACCGAACACCGAGTGGGTGTGACTGGCTTGACGGAAGACACCGTCTACTACTTCCAAGCCCAATCTCGCGATGAGTTTGGCCTCGAGAAGCGCAGCCAAGTGGTGGCGATTCGCACCAAGGCCAAAGAGATCCCGCCGCCTCCTCCACTCCCAGTGTGGGAGCTCACGGAATTCAGTGGCCAGTCCACCACCAGCTCTGTGGCTGTGGGTTGGAAAACGGCTGAGTACGCCACGAGCGGAAAAGTGCTCTTCGGCACCAGCGCAGATAACTTAGATTCCGAGCAAGCGGAATCCGTGGTGGACACCATCCATGCGCTCACCATCAGTGGCCTACGCTCCGACACTCTCTACTACTTCCAGGCCGTCTCCAAGGACGACTTCGGCCAGGAGAAGAGAAGCGCCGTAGTGGCCATTCGCACTCAGGAAGATTCCACCCCGGAGCCTCCTCCAGTGGAAAATTGGGAAGTGCGCGGCTTTGACGGAACCACCACTCCCTACTCCGCTGATCTCATCTGGCAGACACCAGGCGCCTTTACCAAGGCCACGGTGAAAGTGGGACTAAGCCCAGACGATCTGAGCCTGCAAATTCTGCAGGTCACAGACTATGCGGAAACCCAGCTCTTGCCGGTGAATGGCCTGAGCCCGGATACGAACTACTACTTCCAGGTGATTGCCGTAGACCGAAACGGCCGCACGGTGGAAAGCGTGATTCTCTCGAAGAAAACGAAGAGTCCGTAAGAATTGGTTTACCGAAGTTCCAGGATCGTGGGTAACTCCACCCAGCCCACGACCACCTGGAACTTCGCGTTTTGCAAACGCACCTTCGCCCAGCCGTCCCGATTTTCTTCGCGATTCACCAAGCTGCCCGCGGGCAGGCCTTGGATTTCCGGAAAGCTTGCGGCGGGCCCACTTCGCAGAATCGTATCCTTCAGCGCTCCCGCCACAGGATAGCGTGCTTGCCAGAGGGCTAGAGCGGCCAGCAAGAGGCAAGGCACTAGCAATATCGGCGAAGAGAAGCGTGCCGGTGAGCGCGGCCAGCCCACAGCGATAGCGAGCGCGATCATTCCGCAAAAGAAAATCAGGCTTAGCCAAAATTGCCACGGCAAGAGTTGCATGTTTGCCGGCCACCAAGCGAACCAAGTGGCGGGTTGGATTGTTTTTGCGATACCGGTGATTTGCCGCTCCGCGAGCGAAGCATTGAAACGAAAATCTGCATCCAGTGGCTGCAGTGCCCGGGCGCTCAACAGCAGCGGGTAGGCTTCTGCCGCCTTGCCGGAATGCAAGAGAATGGTGCCGTAGTTGTAAAAAAAGGAGGCCGGAAGGGAAGCTCGATCGGTGCTCGCGGCACTCAGGCGACTTTGGTAAATGGCGCCGGCCTTGTCCCATTCCTTGGCGCGAAAAAGTTGCTCGGCCTCTTCT
>JAKFYM010000130.1 GCA_021730855.1 Bdellovibrionales bacterium | reverse complement strand
TTATAGCTCGGAAATTTTTCGGTATCGAAATAAAGGCCATCGTCTGTTTGGTAAACAAAACCTTTTGCTTCGAGCTGGCGCACAAGCTCAATCATCTCCGGAATATGATCGGTGGCCTTCGGAATGATTTGTGGCATCTGCACATTGAGCTTTTTGAGGTCGGCAAAAAACACCTGCGCGTAGTAGGCGGCAATATCCCAAATGCTCTTGCCCGCACGCCGGGCACCGACCTCCATCTTGTCTTCCCCCTCGTCGCCATCTGAGACAAGATGGCCCACATCGGTGATATTCATGACATGGGTGACTTGGTACCCCGCTAACTTCAGGGCGCGCACCAATAGGTCTTCAAAGACATAAGTCCTTAGATTTCCAATATGAGCGTAGTGATAGACGGTGGGGCCGCAGGTGTAGAGCTTCACTTTGCCCGGCTCTAGAGGGACAAATTTTTCCTTTTTGCGATGGAGTGTATTGAAAAAAGAAATGTCCTTTGGCATCGGCCATAGCCTACCAGAATGCTGGCCCAAAAGCATGACCTATGTTAGAAGTGGGGGGCGATGGAACACCAAGGATTTCAGCTCTCTACCCTCAAAAAGCTCGTCGATGACTGCTTTAGCCCCAACCCTTGGATCTACTGGTCTGATTTTCTGCTTTCCGTCACCTTGGGCTATAGCGCTTTTGTGATCACCGAGCTCCTGCCGCTCTTTTCCTTGGGCCAAATCCTGGCCTATTTGGTTTCCGTTTTTGCGCTTTATCGAGCAGTTTTGTTTATCCATGAACTCACCCACCAAGAGCGCCGCGCTCTCCCCTATTTTTCCCTGGCCTATAATCTATTGGTCGGAGTGCCCACCCTCTTCCCCTCTTTCATGTACCGGGGCGTGCACATCGACCATCACAAAAAAAATTCGTACGGCACCAATGAAGATGGCGAGTACTTGCCTTTTGGCGCCTCCGCCTTCGCTAAAACTATTTTTTACATCGCTCAGTCTGCTTTTCTGCCGTTCCTCTTGGTCTTTCGTTTTGGCCTGCTCACGCCCATTTCCTTCCTGCATCCCTCTTTGCGCCGCTTCGTGATGGTGCGGAATTCTTCACTGGCCATTCGTTTTGATACGAGCCGCCGCATTCCCAAGGGCGTGGACCTGCGCAATTGGTTGGTGCAGGAGCTGCTCTGCTTTTTTTATCTGTTCGCGCTAGCCTTGTTGTTTGCTACCGGAGTCCTGGGTATGGGCACGCTGGTGCATATGTATTTATTCATCACGGGCACCTTCCTCGTGAATTCGCTGCGCACCGTGGTGGCCCATCGCTATCGCAACCGCAGCGCCGAACCCATGAGCTTTCACGATCAGCTCCTGGATTCGGTGAATCTCGAGGGCAATGCGCTCATCGGCGAGCTCGTGGCTCCCGTGGGCCTGCGTTTTCATGCGCTTCACCATCTCTTTCCCACTCTGCCCTATCACAATCTCGCCCTAGCGCACCGGCGGCTGCGGGAGAGCCTGCCGCCCCAGTCTTTCTACCACGCCACCGTGGAGCCCAGCCTCTGGGCGGCGCTCTGCACACACTGGCGCAATACCCGCGCAATCGAGGAAACACCGGAAGTTCCGGCCCAAGTGTAGATGCTCTCGCTCATCGTATACGTGCCGGAATCCCATCTAGAGATCGTCAAAGAAGCTCTCTTTCGCGCGGGTGCCGGAAAAATCGGCCACTATGATTCTTGTGCCTGGCAGACCAAGGGGGAAGGGCAGTTCCGTCCGCTGTCCAACAGCAATCCTTATTTAGGCAAGTCGGGAGAGCTAGAAAAGGTGCCAGAATGGAAGCTCGAACTCGTCTGCGAACCTTCCGTGATACATGACGTCATTCGCGCGCTGAAACAAGCTCACCCCTATGAAACGCCGGCCTATTTGGTGAGCAAGCCTTTAGAAATCTAACCTTCCATGGTAGGTGAGAATCACACCACATAAGGGGGCGCGATCCATGCTCAGTTACGGCAAAATTCAAGAGAACCTAGGCCAAGAAGCGGAACATCTTTTGGGATTTCAAAATCCCAAAATCAGCAAAGACAAATTGCATCTCCCCGGCCCCGATTGGGTGGATCGGATTTTTCAAGCCTCTGATCGCAACCCCCAAGTGCTGCGCTCCCTGCAGGCTCTGTACAGCCAAGGCCGCCTTGCCAAGACCGGCTACCTCTCGATCCTACCGGTGGACCAGGGAATCGAACACTCGGCCGGAGCTTCCTTTGCCAAGAACCCACTTTATTTTGATCCCGAAAATGTGGTGAAGCTCGCCATCGAGGGCGGCTGCAATGCCGTGGCCACCACGCTCGGTGGCTTGGGCATCGTGGCGCGAAAATACGCGCACAAAATCCCGCTCATTCTGAAAATCAACCACAACGAGCTCCTCACCTACCCCAATAAATTTGACCAAGTGCTCTTCGCTCAAGTGAAACAGGCGTGGGACATGGGAGCCGTGGCAGTGGGCGCAACCATTTATTTTGGCTCCAGTGATTCTGGCCGCCAGATTCGCGAAATTTCCCAAGCCTTTCAAACCGCGCATGAGCTAGGGCTTGGCACCATCCTCTGGTGCTATATCCGCAACGATGGCTTCAAAGCGGAAGGCAAAGACCACCACACCGCCACCGACCTCACGGGCCAGGCCAACCACCTTGGCGCCACGCTCGAGGCCGATATTTTGAAGCAAAAAATGCCCACGCATAATGGCGGCTATAAGGCGCTCAATATGGGCAAGAGCTCCTACGGCAAACTGGACGAGAGAATGTATACGGAGCTCAGCAGCGATCATCCGATCGACCTCACCCGCTACCAAGTGGCCAATGGCTATATGGGCCGCATCGGCCTCATCAATTCCGGCGGCGCCTCCGGGCAGAATGATCTAGCCGAAGCCCTAGCCACGGCCGTGATCAACAAGCGAGCAGGTGGAATGGGCCTCATTTCGGGCCGCAAAGCTTTCCAAAAGCCGATGGCGGAGGGAGTGGCTCTCTTACAGGCCATCCAGGATGTCTACCTTTGCAAGGAAGTGACCATCGCCTAGGCCTGCGCTTTTGTGCTACGATCGGCTTATGTCCTGTGTCCTCTGTGGCAGTAGCGCAAAAGAGTCCACTGGCGGCCCCTGCCCGGGCTGTGGCGCCTCGTTGGAGGAGCAAGCCTTGGCCTCCCTCATCTGGAATCACCTCAAGCTGCCCCCTCAGGCACGCATCCTGCTGGTGGGCCCCTCGGCGGCCGAACTCAAAATGGTGCAAAAAGAATCCTGGCTCGGAGACGCAAAAATCACGGCCATCGATCCCGTGCCCTCGGCACTCTTGCAAAGCCTAAAAGCTCCGCACCGTTTTTTGCGCATGGAATTGAATTACCTCACCTTCTCCGACCACTGTTTTGATTTCGTCCTCTGCAACCACGTGCTTTCTTTTGTGCGCTCGGATTACCAGGCCATGTCCCAGGTCCATCGCTGCCTCAAAAACGATGGCATCGCGGTGCTCAACTCCCACCTCAGCCCGGAAAAAAGCAAGCGCCTCAATGACGGTAATGAGCTGGAAAAGCGCGACCTCGCCTGGCAGTACGGCAACGATTATTTCGAGCGCCTAGAGGCCGCCGGATTTTTTGTGCTTCCGCTTTCCCTGGGTCGGGTATTGGGCGACAATTTGAACAATGGGGAATTGGTCTTTTGTTTCAAATTTCGCGAAGCGATGGAAGGCTTTCGGGCCGCCACGAAGACCGCCTGAGACGCTCGGAAGGACAATCTGAACACCCTCGAACGACAAGTGATTTTTTTTGATGGGGTTTGCAACCTCTGCAATGGCTTCGTGGATTTCGTGATGAAGCGTGATGCTGAACAAGTCTTTTCTTTTGCCTCCCTCCAGGGGCAGACCGCACGCCAGCAACTTCCCGCGACGGCGTCAGACCTTCGCTCCGTGGTGCTGTGGACGCAGGGCCAGATGTTCGAGCGCTCAGATGCGGTGCTGATGGTGCTGCAACAACTAGGTGGGCCTTGGACTCTCATGGGCGCCCTTTGGGTCTTGCCCCGCTGGCTGCGCGATGCCGTCTACTTCCTGGTGGCCAAGAACCGCTACCGAGTCTTTGGCAAGCGCGAGACTTGTCGCCTGCCCACGCCCGAAGAACGCGCGCGCTTTCTCGACTAAAAAAAGGAGAGCCCCGCTAGCGTCATGCTAACGAGGCTCTTGGGGTAAGAATACTTTTGGCGACTAGAGGGCCTGAGAAACCATAGTGCTGTGCCCTAAGGCGGCCGTGGGGATGGTTGGGGGCTGCGGCACGATAGGGTCGGACTCCACCACCGTCACCGGAATGTCGGTGATCTGAAAGGTGACCGTGGATTCCTCCACCGAGCGATCACTGCAGGCGAGGAGACCAAAAGAAAGAAAACACACAAGTACATATTTTTTATTTATATTAAGGGTGCGCATAGAGAGTCCTTTGCAAGATTGGTTGAAATGGGGACAAATAAGGAAGAGGAGAGAGAAGTAGGGATTTCGATGTCAAATAGCGGACCGAACCACTAGAATTTAGACCCGTCGCAGCAACTGCGCAATAGGTAAAGTTTTCATAGTATTTTGGTATGTTATTATCGTGCGCAAAGTCCAGGACTTAGGAGAGAAGTGGCGGTTAAGGCTTAGCAAAAATAAGATTCCAGCAGGGCTCCCCTCGGGCCAGGTACTTCTTCTCGAAATGCGTCCTCGCCTCAAAGGCAGCAGGAAGCAATCCAGCCTCTACTAGCCTTAGGCCCCAGATCTCTTGCAGGGCCTGCCTGGCTTCGAGCGCATATTCCGGCCGGTTGGTGGCTAAGGTGAGCGTGCTCCCTGTTTTCATGGTTTCCACCAGGCGGGAGAAAAAAGGCATGGCGTGAAAGCGTTGGTTTCTTTGGGCGGATTTTGGGTAGGGATTTGGATAAAGAATGAAGTAACGATCCACCGATTCCAGGGCCAGCCCATGGGTGATCCAAGGCACCGCATCGCCGTGGATTGGGAAC
>JAKFYM010000147.1 GCA_021730855.1 Bdellovibrionales bacterium | reverse complement strand
GGGCAGCTCTAGAGCGCGTCAAAGAACTCCTCTCCCACTCCCATCCCGGAGCGAGCTGGGCGGAGATCGTGACCTTCCTAGCCCTAGACTACGTAAAGAGAAAAGACCCTCTTGTGCGAAGCAAAACCGATGGGGAGAAAAAATCCAAAGCCGCTGTGAAAAGGCAGGCCCTGCAGAGAGCCGAAGGGCAGTGTGAGTATATAAACCCCGAAACCAACGAAAGATGCCGCAGCCGCTATCGCGTGCAAGTAGACCATATTATTCCTGTCATTCGAGGAGGAACCGATGAACTAGAAAATTACAGATGCCTCTGCCAGCCCCACAATCTCCTCGAAGCCCAACGAATCCTCGGTAAGGAAACCATGGATCCCTATTGGCCGAAGCATTGAGCAGGCTCAAAAATCTTTCCTCTCGCACGGCCCGCGCGCCGGCCTGCGCGCCTGCCCCCGGGTCGCGCTCCTGCTCGTGCTTCGCACCTCGCCGCCCCCACGCATCCCGCTCGTGCTCCGCACTCGCAGCCAACCTGGCCCAATTCTTGAACCCTCTTCCTAGGAGAACACCTCTCCCATCATCAGGAAGGACCCACGCTATGGCATCCACTCCCAGCATCAACCCCTCCCAAATCAGCGCCCGCAATACCGAAGGAGGCGCGCGGTTCAATGCCGTTCTTTTCGCCGCACTCGACGCATTAGAAGAGGCAAAAATCCCCTTCGCCCTAATCGGCGGCATTGCCGCAAGTGGCCTCGGCCGTCCGCGCTCCACCCATGATATCGATTTTTTTGTGCGCCCCGAAGACGCGGAGGCCACCCTCAATGCCCTCGGCGCCAAGGGATTTCGCACCGAAAAAACCGATATCGAGTGGTTGTTCAAAGCGTTTCAAGACGACATCCTGGTCGACATCATCTTCAAGTCCAAAGGTGAGATTTATTTCGACGAAGAAATGCATGGCCACTGCAAGCCCGTCGAGTTCCATGGCCGCAAAGTGCCGCTCGTGAGCCCCGAGGATTTGACCATCATCAAATGCGCCGTGCACACTGAAGGCGGCCCCCACCACTGGCACGATGCCCTGGCGATCCTCTCGCACGCCACCATCGACTGGGATTATTTACTCAAACGCGCCCGCCGCGCGCCGCGCCGCCTGCTCGCCCTCCTGCTCTACGCCCAGTCCAGCGATATCCTAATCCCCAACTATGTGATCGCCAGCCTCTACGATTATATCTTCACCAAGGAGGGCACCAAGGTTCCCGTGCAGATCCTGCACAAAGCGGCCGTCTCCCTCAGCCACCCACCAGAGAGCCGTCCGCCGGAATATATCGTGGCCCACATCCGCGATGCTCTAGCCGAGGATGAGCGCACGGCCCAGCAGGACCTGAAAATCTTGCTGAGTGGAAAAAAGCTCCTCGTGAAGGGGGACTGCCCCACCGAAGAGCGCTGCAGGGCGATCGAGGAAGTGATCCGTTCGATTGCTCCCGACTATGAGATCAACAATCAGGTGCGCGTCTTTGCGATGCCGGCGCCGGATCGTGCGGAGGAAATCTCATGATTCGCATCGCGGCCGTGGGGGACGTGCACTTTGACCGGCAATCACGCGGCCGCATCCGCGACCATCTCGAGCAGATCAGCCAGGAGGCGGACATTTTCCTGCTCGCGGGCGATCTCACCCAGACCGGCCACTTGGAAGAAATGAATGTCCTCGCCGAGGACCTTGCCCACGCGAAACTGCCGGTGATCGCCGTGCTGGGCAATCACGACTATCACCTCGACCAGGAAGATCGTCTGACAACTTTGCTGGAAAGCAAGGGAGTGACCGTGCTCGAGGGCACCACCGCCACCGTGCAGGTGCGCGACACCCTCGTGGGCATTGCTGGCATCAAGGGCTTTGGCGGCGGCTTTCCCGGCGCCTGCGCCAGCGAATTTGGCGAAATCGAAATGAAGTCCTTTGTCCGCCACTCGCGTATCCAAGCCCAGCGCCTGCGCGAAGCCCTACTCTCGCTCGACACCACCTATAAAGTGGCCCTCATGCACTACTCTCCCGTGCCCGACACCCTGCTCGGGGAGAAACTCGAGATCTATCCCTTTCTTGGCAGCTATCTTTTGGGCGAGGTGGTTGATGAAGCCAAGGTCGACCTCGTCTTCCACGGCCATGCGCATAAGGGCGTGGAGAAGGGCACCACCTATGGGGGCGTGCCGGTGCGAAATGTGGCCCAACCCGTGATCCGGCATGTATGCAATATCTACGTCCTCGACAAACAAAACGGCCTCAGCCAATCGCCTGGGCCGGTGTTTTCTTCAGCCGCGATTCACTAGCTCTTATTCTGCGGAGGCGGGCATGCGACTCGGGCGATACTCGCGGCGGCGTTTCCAGTTTTCCAGCCACTCTTGGTAGCTGGATTCACTGTTCACGCCCTGGGCGCGCAAACGATTCTGCATGCGCGTAGGGAGATCGGCAAAGGACCAGCCCTGGAGCGAACGCTCTTGGCGTTTCTGGCTTAAGCGCCAGGCCTCATAGGATTCATCATCTGCCACGCCCTCACTGCGCAAACGTTCCCGTGTTTTTTCGGAAAGGTCGCTATAGGACTTATGAATGTAGCCGCGCAAGGCGGTTCGGGGCGGGCGCGGCTCATTGGTGGCTTCTGTGGCTTCCGTGGTTTTCGTAGCTTCCGTGGTTTCGGTAGCGCGCAGATGGTGGATAAAAACAGCTAAGAGCAAAAGAGAAAAGAAAAAAACTTTCAACCTTTTGTTTCCTTCCTTGGAAAACCGAAAATACCGTGAACGCGCTGGGCTTTTTCCCAAACGCAGCTCTTAGCGGCGTTTTATTATTGTACCCTAGTAATTCTGTCTTCGCCATTCGTGGAAATAAGGATATTTTGTATTTATCCTAATTTGATGGACCAAAAGAATCTCCAGGATTCGTGTATACTGACGTCGAGGTGACTTTGAGCAAGATAACGAAGAGCAGTACTGCGGAGTACTTTGCGAAAAATTTGCAGCAGGTGGGCTTTTCCTCGCCCCTAAAGGCCGTGCTCACCACTTTGAAAGAGGCTGTGGACAATTCCCTCGATGCCTGCGAGCACGCGGGCATCTTGCCGGAGCTTCAAGTAGAGATTGAAAAAGTCGGGAAAGGCTCGACAAAAAATACCGACTTGATCCGTATTTCCGTGGAAGACAACGGACCCGGCATCGAGCCCGACGACCTTGCCAAGGTATTTGGCGAATACCTCGCCTCTTCCAAGTTTGGCCGCGGCCAGTGCTCGCGCGGGCAGCAGGGCATCGGGATTTCCGCCGCCACCACCTGGGCCCAGCTCACCAACGCCAAGGGCGCCTTCGTCACCACCAAACGGGCAAATATGCGCAAAGCCATACAAGGTCAGGTGGACGTGGACATCAAATCCAATACGGGCGTGCTGCGCAATAAAGAATCCGTGGACTGGGAAAAAAAGGAGGGCGTGCGGGTGGAATTCACCATCGACGGCCGCATCCAGCTCAATGGCGACGGCGGCATCCTCACCTACCTCGAGGGCACGGTGCTCGTGAATCCGCACCTTAGCCTTCGTTATAAGCTCTTAGAAAATGAGTGGGTGAAGGTCGACCGCGTGAGCACGGAAATCCCTTCCGTGCCTGAAGCCACGCTCCCCCATCCCCACACCTTCAAGCTGGGCGAATTCATCACCCATGCCTCGATCTTTGGCAAAGTTTCGGTGGAGAAATTCTTAAAAACTGGCTTCTCCCGCATCTCCGACCAGGCGATCAAAGACTTCACCGGCAAAGGCTTGCCTAAGAGCCTGCTCAGCAAACCCGTGACGGGAATCAAGGAAGAGGAATTCAAAAAAATCTTCCATGCCGTGCAGGAAACCGACCTCATGTCTCCCAGCACCAAATCGGTGCTCACCGTGGGTGAGGAAGCCCTTTCGAAATCCATCCAGCGCCTAGGCGAGATCGATTTTTTCTCTGTTGTGGCCCGCAAGCCCGCGATCTGCGACTTCAAGCCCGTGGCCGTGGAAGTGGCGCTCGCCCGTTTTAAGAATCGTAACCTTGAAGCCGACGAACCCGTGCAGCTCCTGCGTTTCGCCAATCGCGTGCCCCTGCAGTTCGACAAATCAGGCTGCGCCATCACCTGGGCGATTGAATCCGTAAATTGGAAAACCTACGGGCTCGCGCAACCCAAAAACAGCCTGCCCAACGGGCCCTATGTGTTTGCCGTCTCGGTGGTCTCGCCCTTCATCAAATTCAAAAACGCCTCCAAGGAAACCATCGATGCCAGCGAAGAGCTCGTGGAAGAAATCCGCCGGGCCCTGATCCAGGCCGGGCAAAAACTATCGCGGCACATTCGCAAGGAAACCAAGGAAGCCGACCTTGAACGAAAACTTCAGCATATCGAGCAATTTGGCCCGATTTTGGTGGAGACTTTGGTGCGAGTGACAAAAAGTTCCGACGCCCGCAAAAAAAGAGCTGAAGAGGGCCTGAAGCGCCTCCTCGGCCGAGATTCCAAAGAGGCCGTGGTCGAGCTGGAAGAGGCCGCCGGCAAGCTTGCCGCCCAGCGCGCCAAGGACGCGAAAGTTCGCGGGGAAGAAGAAGAGCCAGCGGCCGTGGAGGCCGAAACTGCCGAACCCTCGAAGGCCGCAAAAGCGAAGGCGGCTAAGGCCGAGAAATCTGCGAAAGCCACGCCCGCGAAGGCCGGCAAAAAGAAGAAGTGAGAAGATAATGGCAAAACTACTACGCGTTCGTGACCTCAAGATCGACATTCCCAAGGAAGCTCAGGAGCTGGCCGAGAAGATGCTCACCGACCTGGAAAAGGGAAATCGACCGGTGCTCGAGGCCGTGAAAACCTCGCTAGACAACTCCTTCTACAACCCCAAGGTGGGCTACCTCACGCCCGGCGATAAGGTGGTGCGTACGGAGCTGAACGTGGGCTCGGTGCAAAAGCTCGCCCGCGTGGTTTTTCTCTTGGAAATCATGCTGCGCAACCTCGAGATCGATGCCGTCAATACCAAAAGGGAGCTCTACTACTGTCTC
>JAKFYM010000291.1 GCA_021730855.1 Bdellovibrionales bacterium | reverse complement strand
CACTCCATGTGCCACTTCCCATAGGTAGGAGCCTCTACGGCCGAACCAGTTTTTCAGTTGCGCCTCGGACTGCGCCTGAATGTCGGCACAGCTGTGTAGTCCCAATAAATGCATACGTTCGGCCGTCACTTTGCCCACGCCATGAATTTTCTCCACCGGGAGGGTTTTGACAAAACCGGCCACGTCTCGCGGGCGAATCACGAACTGCCCATTGGGTTTGTTCCAATCGCTCGCCACCTTGGCTAGGAATTTATTGGGAGCCACGCCGGCCGAGGCCGTGAGCTGGAGTTCCTTCTGGATGAGAGAGCGAATCTCGTGGGCGATCAAGGTGGCGCTGCCACTGCAGTGAGGGGAGTGGGTCACATCTAGGTAGGCTTCGTCTAGCGACAAAGGCTCCACGAGAGCGGAGAAGCGGGAAAAAATTTCGCGCACCGCTTCGCTCTCCTTCCGATAAAGGGCAAAGTTGGGAGGAAGAAGAATCAGGTGCGGGCAAAGGCGCACAGCTTGAGACGAAGGCATGGCGGAGCGGACCTGGAATTTCCGCGCCTCATAACTAGCCGTGCACAGCACGGAGCGTGAATCCGGCGGCCCGCCTATTCCAATGGCTTTTCCCTTAAGCTCCGGACGATGTTTTACTTCCACGGCGGCGTAGAAACAGTCCATATCGATATGGATGATTTTCCTCTCCGGCATAGAAGGATACTACCATAGTGGAGCGGCAGATTTTGGTCACCCAAGGGCGGGACTTGCGGCCGCAATAGGTGATTGCTTTGGTCTCAATTTCACACGTTTCTCTATATCTTGGCTGCGCCCTCTCTAGATTCGCTAAACAAAATCCACGCTAGAAGGAGATTTCTCAGAAAAGGCTGAGCCTGGTTCTCGGCATTTTTCAAATTTTCCAATGATCTTGCCAATTTGCCTTTAGTGGCTCACCAAAACTGCCGAAAAACTGTCTATATGATGGACGATTTTGAAACCGAGATGAAGCGCACTTTTTTGGAAGAGGCGCAGTCGTTGCTCGACGAAACCGAGGCCGCGTTTATGGCCCTCGACGGTGGAGATAAGTCCATCGAGCTCATCAATAAAATTTTCCGGCTCGCCCACAATTTAAAAAGCTCCGCCAAAACCGTGGGTTTTGACAGCCTCTCCGACTTCGCCCATGTTTTTGAAGATGTGCTAACGAAAATCAAAAAGGGGGCGATCCAAACGGATCCCGAAGTTTGCACCGTGCTTCTGCGCACGGGAGACCATTTCAAGATTTTTGTGGGGGGTCTCAAAGCGGACTCCGCTTTTGTGCACGACACCTCCGGCATCATCCAGGAGTTAAAGGGTTTAGGAAACAAGCCCGTGGCCGCAACCAGCGCGCCCGCGGTTGCAGCGGCCGAGCCTGTGCCCGCAGCTATGCCGAAGGCACCCGAGGAAGAGAACCTAAAGGTAAGCCGTAAAAAACTCGACGCTCTATTGAATTTGATCGGTGAGCTTGTGGTCAACCAAAGCATTATGGCGGACCATCGCACCCTAGGCACCTTGCAGAATGAACATAGCGCTCAGACTTTGCGCTATATGGAAAAGCTGGTGCACGAGATCCAAGACATTTCGATGTCTCTGCGCATGGTGCCGATCAGCCCACTCTTTCAAAAAATGAAACGCATCGCTCGCGATGCTTCGCAAGAGCTGGGCAAGACGATCCAGTTCGTGACCGTGGGCGAGCATGTGGAGATGGATAAGATCGTGCTCGACAAGGTCTCCGATCCGCTCACGCACCTAGTGCGCAATGCTGTGGACCATGGCTTGGAGACCGCGGAAGAGCGGCAGAGCGCGGGGAAGCCTGCGGGCGGCGTGATCACCTTAAAAGCTCAGCAACAAGAGGATCGCATCCTGATCAGCCTGACCGATAATGGCCGTGGCTTAAACCCGGCGAAGTTGATTGCCAAGGCTGTGGAAAAGGGACTCATTTCCGCCGAAGAAAAACTTTCCGACCAAGATGCCTATTCCCTAATTTTTCGCCCTGGATTTTCCACCAAAGAACAGGTCACCGAGCTCTCCGGAAGGGGAGTGGGGATGGACGTGGTGCAAAGGGCCGTGGATGACCTCAAGGGCACCATTGAAATCCAAACGGTCCTTGGCCAAGGCAGCACTTTCGTAATTTCGCTTCCCCTCTCGCTCTCGATCCTCACCGGTATGGTGATTGGAGTGGCCGACCGAAAATATATCATTCCGGTCACCCACCTCGTGGAGACGATTGAGTTCCGTAAATACCGGATCGAGACCACCACCGGCAAGGGACGCATGATCAACTTGCGGGGCGAAGTGATTCCCGTTTATTCCCTTTCGGCCATTCTAAATCCCGGCGCTATAGAGGCCAACGATGGCATGCACGCCCCTGGCGTGGTGACCACACACAAAGGGAAAAAACTCTCTTTTCGCATCGATAAAATTTATGGGCAGCAGCAGATTGTTTTGAAAAAACTGGGCCCCGAGATGCAAGGCATCCCCGGCATTGTGGCGGGAGCAATCCTCAGCAGTGGCGAGCCTGGTCTCGTGCTGAACCTCAATGAATTTGTTACCGACAAAGGAGTGGGTCATGCCGTCTGAAGCAAAACGCTTAGATTCCGAAACCCTTACGGATGATAGTTTCCACGAATGCATTCTTTTTTCTCTGGGCGGGGAGCTCTATGGCACGCCCTTGCTCTCTGTGCGCGAGGTGATCAAGCTTGGGGAGACGAAGCCCGTGCCCTATATGGTCCAGCACTTCAAGGGCGTGATCAACCTCCGCGGCCAGATCGTGAGCGTGATCGACCTACGCGTGAAATTCGGTTTGGCTCCCACGCCTGGGAAAAACAATATGATTTTGATCGTGGAGACAGCGGAAGGGCTGCTGGGCGCGATCATCGATGATCTCGTTAGTGTAGAGAAAATTCCCAAAGCCGACATTGCTCCCGCCACCGGTCTAGAGACCAAGGTGCCGTTGGAGTTTTTTTCTGGGATTGGAAAGCTAGAGGACAGGCTGGTGAATCTCATTGATCTCGCCGGTTGTTTGTCGTCCGAGGATTTACGTTTAGTGAAGTCGAATCAGGTAAAAAAAGAGGATAAGGTATGAAAAAGATGTCATTTCGCATGAAGCTGCAGTTGATCTTGCTCGCCACGAGCGGAGTTTCCCTAGCGGTGCTTTTTCTTATTGCCAGCCAGTCGGCCAAGGCCTTTCGTGCGGGGAAGGAGTCGCAGGTAAAAGTGGCGGCAGATGCCCTGATCGATAAGATCGATCGCAATCTCTTTGAGCGCTACGGAGATGTGCAAGCCTATGCGCTATCCGAGCCCGCGCGAAGCGGAAATCTTGAGCGCATCACGGCCTTCATGAACGATATGATGCCCACCTACTCTCCGATCTATGATCTCATGATCGTCACCAACGCCAAAGGCAAGGTGATTGCTGTATCTACGGTGGACAAAGACAATAAACCCGTAAAGACCGAATCTTTGCTCGGCACAGACTATTCTCATACGGCTTGGTTCAAGGCCGCCATCAACAATGAAATCAAGCCCGGTCTCTCCTTTGTGGAAGACTTGCATGTGGACCATGACGTGGCCCGAGTGCTCGGCAGTTCCGGGCGCGTGATGAATTTCTCGGCCCCGATTCGCGACAAAATCACCGGCGAGGTCATCGGCGTGTGGAGCAACCGCATGAGTTGGGCCAATGTGGTCGAGGCGATCAGCAAGGAAGAGGCCGAGAAGGTGAAGAATGACCTAATCGTGGCCTCCTTTCCTTATATCGTGGACGCCAAGGGATTGTTCCTTGTGCACCCGCAAGGCACAGCCTTTGAGTTGCAAAAGAGCTATGTGCGGGATGCCAAGGCTCCTGCCGTGATGGAACTTCAGGCGAGCATGCCAGAGTTTTCGGGGCAGGTGCTAGAAGCTGCTTCTCCCTCAAAAGGCTACTCCTCTTATCCTGGCCGCGGCTGGACAGCCATGCTGCAAGTGCCCGCGCAAGATGCACAGACCGACCACAACCGTCGCATGGGATTGCTGGCGATTCTGCTTGTTTTGGGCGTGAATGTGTTTGGTCATGTGGTGATTCGCCGAATCAGCCGAAGCTTTGAGTTAGCTGTGGGCCGCATGGCTTCGGAATCGACGAAAGTGAAGGCTGCCGCGAACGAAATCAGTACGGCGTCCCAGGAGCTTTCCGAAACCACCACCGAACAGGCTGCGGCGATTGAAGAAACTGCCGCTAGCATGGAGGAGATGACTTCCATGCTCGGCCAAACCACCCAGCATGCTTCACAATGCATGACGGTGGCGGAGAGCGGCCAGCAAGAGGCACTCAAAGGGAAGCAAGTGATCAACAAAATGTCGGTGGCGATGGAGGAGATCCAGTCCGCAAACACCAAACTGGATCGCCTAGTGGGCCTGATTGAAGACATCAAAAACAAAACCCGCGTGATCAATGACATTGTGTTTGAAACGCGCCTACTTTCTTTCAACGCTTCGATTGAGGCAGCGCGCGCGGGCGTGCACGGCAAGGGCTTTGCGGTAGTGGCCGAAGAGGTGGGCAAGCTCGCTTCGATGAGTGGTAAGGCCGCGGACGAAATCCACAATCTCCTAGACTCTTCGGCTCAGGAAGTGGCCACCGTGGTGAAGGGCACCCAGGAGCGCGTGAACCTTGGAAAATCCATCTCGCAGGATTGCGAAGTGGCTTTCGGCTCGATGGGGGAGACCATGGAGAAAGTCAGTGAAGCCATCCGCATGATCAATGCCGCCGCAAAAGAGCAAGAATCTGGTGTGAAGCAAACCAATCGCGCTATGTCGGAGATGGACAAAGTGACCCAAAGTAATTCCAAGGGCGCCGAAACCCTCGCCGACCAGGCGAACAAACTTTATGAAGGTTCTGCCTCTCTCGACCACGAAATCCAATGGATTCGCGACACGATCTTTGGCGAAGAATCTGACGAAGGCAAGCTGGCTCCTGCCAAAAAACAAGTCAAGCTAACTCCGGTCGAAGACCGAACGGTGGTCTCGATCGAAGAAAAGAAAATCTCGCGCTCCGATGACCGCTGGAAATCGGCCTCCTAAGG
>JAKFYM010000108.1 GCA_021730855.1 Bdellovibrionales bacterium | reverse complement strand
GCTTACTTGAAGCCTTCGCACAAAAACAGCAATGTCAGCCGCTTTGGCTGGGCCGTTGCGCTCGACGGTGACACTCTGGTTGTGGGGAATTCATTTGATAGTAGTATTGTTCCAGGGCCTCAGAATGGAACTGGCAGACCCACGGGCAGTGGATCACCGAGAATGGGCGCTGCCTATGTTTTTCGCTTTAGCGCGGGTGCGTGGGCTCAAGAAGCGTATTTAAAACCATCATACTATGCAGCGAATATGGGCTTTGGCGCTTCTGTAGCCATCAACGGGAACACCATTGTGGTTGGCGCGACAACAGACAAACTTCCCGGCTCAGGCCCCCTGCATGGCGCTAACCAACCTAGTGGAAGCGTCTCGAGAGCAACCGCCCTTGGGAACGCAGGATCGGCCGTCGTGTTCAAAAGATCTGGAACCACTTGGAGCCAGGAGGCAGTTCTCCTGGCATCTAACCAATCAAGTGGAGATATATTTGGCACTTCCGTTTCCATCGATGGCGATACAATTGCTGTCAGCGCGACTAGGGAAGACAGTAGCCAGACCACCATCACCAATGGCACTAGCGCTAGCTCAGATGATTCAGCTACAGACTCGGGAGCTGTCTATGTTTTTAAACGGTCAGGCACAGCCTGGTCTCAGGAAGCCTACCTCAAAGCATCCAATGCAGAAGCGGGCGATTCCTTCGGGAATGCGGTCAGAGTCAGCGGAGACACCATCGCCGTTAGTGCCAGTGGGGAAGACAGTAACCAGATCACGATCACCAATGGCACTACATCCAGCGGCAACAATTCCGCCACTGCAGCAGGAGCCGTTTATATTTACAAGCGTGCCGGCACAGCTTGGGCCCAAGAAGCCTACATTAAGGCCTCTAATGCAGAAGCAGGTGACGCTTTTGGCATATCCATTGGCCTCTATTCGAATACTTTAGTGGTGGGCGCCAATGCGGAAGACAGCAACGAAATAACAATCACAAATGGAACGACCTCTAGCGCGAATAACGGTGCTGGGAATGCGGGAGCCGCCTATGTTTATAAGCGCACAGGCGCCGCTTGGGACCAAGAGGCGTATTTGAAGCCAAGCAACGCTCAAACCGGCGATAGTTTTGGCAACTGGGTGGATATTCATCAAGATACGATCGTGGTGGGGGCACTACTAGAAGACAGCAATCAAACAACGATCACTAATGGGGGGGCCGCTAGCGGCAACAATGCAGCTTCGGGTTCCGGCGCAGCCTACGTTTACAAAAGAACAGGCGTGAACTGGGCAGAAGAATCCTATATCAAGCCAGGAAATGCCGAAGCGGATGACCGCTTCGGATCCTATCTGGCTCTATCTGGAGATCGAATTATTATCACGTCTCCTTTGGAGGATAGCAATACTACCGGCGTGACGAATGGAGGGGTCAATGCCGACAATAACAGCACTGACACTGGAGCCGTATATTCATTTACGAGATCCGGCGCCAATTGGTCTGCGGAATCTTATTTCAAGACAGCCGATCTCGATCCTCACAGTCAATTTGCCCAAGAGGTGGATATTGATGGTGACACGGCAGTAGTTTCAGTGGGAACAGATGATAGCGGTGAGACCACCATTACCCATGGCCCTACCTTTACCCCAGCTTCTCTGCGGGCTGATTCTGGCGGGGTTTTTGTTTTTTCTTTCAGTGGAGGAGCTTGGGCCCAAGAGGCCTTCCTCAAAGCCGCCAACGCGGGAGCTTCTGACCTTTACGGGAGTTCCGTTGCGATTTCAGGGGACACCATTGCGGTCGGTGCCCCGGGAGAAGACAGTAACCAGATAATTATTACGAATGGCAATACCGCCAGCGCTAATAATTCTGCTAGCGGCTCCGGAGCTGTCTATATCTATCGCAAGACCGCAGGAGTGTGGGACCAGGAGGCTTATGTGAAGGCTCCAAATACGGAAGCCGCCGATCAGTTTGGTGCCGCCGTGGACCTGGATGGAGATACGCTTGTCGTTGGATCGCCTACTGAAGATAGCAATCAAACGACCATCACCAATGGTACCACTGCTAGTGCCGACAACTCATTGTTGAGTTCCGGTGCCGCCTATGTGTTCAAAAGAATCGGCGTGAATTGGGCAGCAGAGGCTTACCTCAAAGCCCCCAACCCTAGCGCCTCCGACACCTTTGGCACGGTAGTGGCAATTTCCGGAGACCTGATCATCGTGGGATCACCAAGTGAAGATGGCTCCGCGACGGGTGTAACCAATGGATCTGTTCCCGATGACAATGCCGTGCTACATGCTGGCGCCGCCTACATTTTTTCCCGAAGCGGGGTGAATTGGCAATTCGATGCTTTTCTTAAATCACCGAGCCCCGTGATCGATGGAAATTTTGGCTCCTCGGTGGATATAGACGGGAATTATGCCGTTGCCAGCAGTACGGCAGAAACAGTGAACAACCTCGCCAGCGCAGGCGCGGCGTATGTATACAAAACAGACGGAAACAACTGGACCTTTGACACTACTCTCACGGATACCTCCCCTTCTGCATATGGAGAATTTGGCTTCGACGTGAAAATTAGTGGCGATCAAATCATTGTCTCGTCTCAGGTAGAGGATTCTTCGACAAAAGGAATATTGGATTCTACTTATCGCTCTCAGGCTGTGAATACCGAGGCACCATCCAGTGGCGCTGCTTGGTTATACAAAAAAAATTCCCTTGGCATATGGACTGTAAAAAATTACATCAAAGCTCTCAATTCAGAAAAAGGCTTTCAGTTCGGGAGTAGTGTCGGGATTTCTTCTACTAGATATTTAGTAGGCTCATTAGGTGAGAGTAACTCACAAATAAGTGTCTCTAATGGCTCTACTGTAACGAATGCGGGCTTTGCCGCTACCCTAGGAGCTGCATTTATCTACGAACTAGATCCTTAGAAATCCAGTCCTGCCTTCATTGTTGGCATGATAGTGAAGAAGGAAAATTGACCGTCCTCAGTGATGCCCGGAAGGTCGTAGTAGAATTTCTTTTTACTCCATTCCATGGCGAGACCCCCACCAATCCATCCATTCGATTCTAAGCGAAGTCTTGCCCCTAGATCAGCGCTTAACGACAGAAATGGAGAAACGCCAAGCCGTTCTTCTCCGTGATTGGAAGAGAAAGTATACCAAACCTTCAAAGAGGCATCATACTTCCAGTCTTTTTTTTCTAGTTCAATTGCAACGCCAGCTCCTGCTTGCCACTCTTGAAGTTTTGTCGGAGCAGGAGAACCATCTGGGCGGACCGTGATAAAGGGAGATGAGCTTTTCCTGACTCCCAAAATAGGAGACCACGATTTAGAATAACCTCCTCGCTCTTTTTTCCCACTAATTCCCCACCAGTAAATATCCAGTCCCGCTTGAGAAGCCGTGAATTCTTTTTTTTCGAGTCTATTCAGCTGATCATTAAACTTCATCTGGAATAGTTGCAAGTATCCCTTGAGAGCCAGTGCGCTTGTGAATCGATAGTCCATCTCCAGTCCAATCGAAGGGAAGGATGTGTCACTGAATGAACTGTTAAACGTTTTTGATACCGTTTCATCAAAATGAAAGAACACGAAGCCTGTGCGGAGCCAAAGCGAAGATTGCCGGGGCCAATCCTCTCTCGCAACAGCTTGGGGCAAGGGAATGCTTCGCACCGACACTATTGAGTAAGAAGAGAAAGGACCCTCCTTGCCAAATTCATTAATCGCCCGGACCCTTACAAAATAGGTGCCTTCCTTTTCATATGGCCAGCGTAAAAATGGTGCCTTGCTAGTGACATTAGAAATCCATTTGTCTTCAAGGTTCGTAATTTCAATATAGTAAGAAGCGGTTTCCGCGATTTCTGTCCAGCGTAGGACAAGATCTTTTCCAGACTCGACTACAAACTTTTTTTTCGAAAGCGCGGGCGGATCTGTGCCTTTTACAGTCAAGATAGAAAAAGATCTTGGGGAGCTTGTCCATAGAGTTACTTCACTCGAAGACACAGCATGTACTCGCCAAAAAAAACTTCCTTCGATTTGAGTAATAGCAGAATAGACGGGCATCAATGTTTTGATAGTACGGGTAGAATACAAAAAATCACGGCTCTTAGATAACTCTAAAAGATAAGAGGAAGCCCCCCTGATGCTTTTCCAAGCAAATAATACTTGTTTTTCGTTCTCCTCACTTTCGAACCTATGACCATCCACGGGAAATAATTCATTCCAATTTATTTCCTCCGTTGCTGCAGCTCCTTCTCTTAAGGAAGGGGCTGGGCTTTGCCCATCGTCAAGGGTCTGCAATTCAGTGCTTGCAACTTCTTGAGCATGTAGATGAATAGAAAACAGACTAAGACTAAAAATAAATATCTTACTTAGTGCCCAGATTTGCATACCCTCTAGAAGTGACTCTATGTTTCTATACAAGAGCCTATACAATAGGCCCACAGATGGTGGGAGACGAGGAAAAAAACTGACGGACAGGTTGGGCAGGGAAAACAATAGGAGCTCACTTACTCAAGCTAAAAAACTCCAAAATCTCACCGAACATCTTTTCATTGGGCCCGTGTCCAACTTCAGCATAGTACTTGAATTTGAAGTTCTCATACCCAAGATGCCTGGCAAAAGACTCGAATTCGTAGACGTATTTTACTGGCGTCAGTTCATCTGCTTCGCCGTGAAGAAGAAAATAGGGCACTTGAATGTTTTTTGCCCGCTCAAAGAGAGAGGGAAGGCGGAGCATAGATTCCATCCATCCGGGGGCCAATCCACTCGAGTTGAACCAGAAATCTCGGTCGGGTTGTTCATATACGAAATAATTCACCACAAACTTCTCTAGCTCTTTGAAGGAAATGGCGTTGTCCCCTGTGATGTCCAGGTCGCTGAATGCTTTTGGCTTTAGAAACTCCAAATTTTTTTGATTCTTCCCCTCTTCATATTCTCCTTCCGAAATCATTTGATTGCCATCGACGTCTAAGATCTTCCAACTCGGAACGACCATTTGATCACTCACCTGCTTAGTAATGACTTCCATAAAGGGCGAAACCACGGTTCCAAAAGTGGCAATGGCCTGAATTCTATTGGAGTGAAACTCCGCCAAGCGCGTGGTGACCACCGACCCTTCGCTA
>JAKFYM010000391.1 GCA_021730855.1 Bdellovibrionales bacterium | reverse complement strand
CACTACTATTTCATTAGCCACCCATAAAGGGCGGGATCGAACTGAGGGTGCGACCCGCGATGAGTCGCAGAGCGACTTAGCGCGGGGTAGCTCGCCACGAAGGCGAGCTGAGCAACCGAAGCGGCCCGGAGGGTGGCTTCGCTGGAAGCGAAGGCGTCCGGAGGGGATCCCGCCCTCAGCCACCAAAACACGAAGGTGAAATCCTCTTAGTCATAGCCAATTTCTACGGTTCATCTATCCACCCCTTCAAGGGCGGGATCGAACTGAGGGTGCGACCTGCGATGAATCGCGAAGCGATTTAGCGCGGGGTAGCTCGCCACGAGGGCGAGCTGAGCAACCGAAGCGGCCCGGAGGGTGAGATCCACTGAGGCCTTCCGACTGTTCGGCATTTCGTGATAGGTACTGCCCTAAGAAAGGCTTAGACGGAATCCCTTGCCACCTGTCAAAAAGATCGCCAGCCTCTGCCTCTCCACCACAGCAATAAGGCCCGTTCCCGCTTTGGTATGGGGATTGCTTTGTGGCGGCCAACAAACAAGAACCTATTTTAGGAGTCACCTATGAAATACCCATTGCTCGCCCTCAGCCTGGCTTTATTGTCGGCTTGTGGCAATACGAACGGCTTAAACAATAATACTAGTGCTAACGGCAATGCCGGCACCCCTGGCGCCGCGTCCGCAGTGTCGCCATTGTCCACCCTCAGCCCTGCCCAGCTCTCCGAATTCAAGTCCTGGTGTGAAATGGAGGCCGGCCGCGTGGAAACCGATGGCTCCTGCTCCGTTTATACGTCCTTTGCTAGCGTAGGTGGTATGGTCGCTGATGGTGCCACAGTAACGCTCAAAACGATCGCGGGCGCGATCGTGGTGAAGAAATTCGACGTTCTCTATATGTTTGTGGAGGGTGACCTAAGCGTCTACACCGGCAACCAAACTTCCGGCCTTCGCAGCGACCTACGCTTTACGAATGATCCTAACCAGGCTTTTGAGGCTCGCGCTGCCGGACAAGTTCGTGTGGTGGCCGGCAACAACTCCTACGACTATGCTCGCTACTATTTGAGCAGCCTCCGCCGCTGCTACAACACAGACCGCGTGCAAATTCGTTGCACGGGTCAGCAATAAATCATCCTGTAAAATGCCCCCTTATGGAAGGGGGCGTTTTCTTTTCCGCTAGCGCTCTACCCGAAAAGAAAACTTATAGAGCCTTCCATTCTGCAAAAAATCGCAGTGGAACGAGCCATTTTTTACGGCTGCACCCTGAGCACAAGAAACAATCTGCACCGAAGAAGAAGCATTCTTTCTCGCCACCTTTAAGTTCTCTAAATCACTTCCCATCAGGCGAATCCCGATCTCTCCCCGTAACGAAGCCCCGCGAATACAGGTGCGGCAATCGCCCAGATCCCCCACTACTTTCTTCACTGTATGCCCTCTAGAGACATCCACTAAGGTCGCCGTCAGGCGGCCAATTTTGAGATCCGTGGTTTTTCCGGGGCGCAATGGCCCTACATCCAGAACTGGATGCGCAAAGGCCATGGGCACGAACAAAAACAAAAATAAGAACGGCATGTAGATCTCCGAGTTTTGATCAGTATTCCAAGACCGATCAACCAAATCAAGAAAAGACCGAACTGTCCCTTTTTTCCCCTTTTTTTTTGCCCACCTCTACCAATTTCAATGCGACCGGAAGCAGCATTTTTGCCGCCCCTTGCTCCTACTAACAAGAGAATAGGGCTGAATATAAATATATTTTATTTTATCCGGCAGCGAGAGCTAAGTGGATGGCATGGGAGTTGCTAACTTAGATTGCCAATGTTGCCTCTATTGCCCTGAACTCATATGAAAGGACCCCCCATGAAAACTTTATTTCTCTCCCTTAGTCTCCTTTGCGCCTCCCCACTTGCCTGGGCTCTTGAAGACGAAAATGCCGTTTTTACGAAACCCTACGTGGCAGAAACCAAAGCCGAAATGAAGCCCCACTTTGGGATTCTGATCGGCCCCTCGATTCCAAATGATAACTACGACACCGCCGCCGCCTACGGCATCGACGTGGGCCTCCAACCGGTGGTACCTATTGGCGTGGCCATGCAGTTTACCAGAATGTCCTCCGACCGCAGCATCGCTCCCGGATTCAATGAAGAAGTGACCCAGAACCGCCTCCTGGGCAAGGCCACCTATAATTTCGCCGGCGAGATTCCCGTCTTGAGATATAGCTATGCCGGGATAAAAGCTGGTCCCGTTTTCACCAAGATTGGCGACAGCAACCACATCTTCCTGGGCGTAGCTCCGGTTCTAGGCGTGGATTTTCCCATCGACACTCGCGTGACCGCCGGGCTTGATGCCGACTACCTCTTTATGACGGGTAGCGGAAATCCCAATTCCTTTGGCATCAACGGCTCGATTAAATATTGGTTCTAAAAAGCGTTTGCAGGCCGGATCCCACCCAGGGATCCGGTTTAAAAAATCCCCGCTCCGGGCCATTGCCTCCCTCTTGAAAATAATTTTTATTTATAAGAATCTCTTTATCTAGCGCTGGAAAATTGCGCCCTTTTGCTTCTTATGCTAGCAAGAAAGAATGACTCATCTTCCCGACCTCATCCAAGATCTTGGGATCATTCTCATCACCGCGGCCATTGTCACTTTACTTTTTAAACGATTGAAGCAGCCCGTCGTGCTCGGCTACCTCATCGCCGGTTTTCTCGTGGGACCCTACTTTACATTTCTCCCCACGGTGCGCGATCGTCATAGCATCACGATCTGGGCTGAAATTGGCGTGATTTTCATGTTGTTCGGCCTAGGGCTAGAGTTTAGCTTCAAAAAACTCACCAAGGTGGGCAAGAGCGCATCCATCACGGCTTCGTTCGAAATCCTCTTCATGCTCGGCCTTGGGTATCTCACCGGCCAGATCTTAGGCTGGACCAGGATGGACAGCCTCTTTTTGGGCGGCATCCTCTCCATCTCTTCCACCACCATTATCGTCCGTGCGTTTGACGAGCTCGGCCTCAAGGGGCGTTCCTTTGTCTCTCTAGTTTTTGGCGCCCTCATCGTAGAAGACCTCATTGCCATTCTTTTGCTAGTCCTGCTGTCGTCCGTGGCCGTAACCCAGACCCTCTCGGGCACCGCCCTCCTCTACTCCTCCCTCCGCCTCGGCTTTTTTCTTGTCCTATGGTTCCTCATCGGAATCTACCTCCTGCCCATCCTCCTTGGGCGTATCAAGTCCCTGCTTTCCGATGAAACCACCCTCATCGTTTCCATTGGCCTGTGCCTCATGATGGTGATCATCGCCAGCCAAGTGGGCTTTTCTCCGGCCCTCGGGGCCTTCGTGATGGGTTCCCTCCTAGCCGAAACCCGCGAAGGCAAACGCATCGAGCACCTGATGCTGCCGGTGAAGGATCTTTTTTCCGCTGTCTTTTTTGTGTCGGTGGGGATGATGATCGACCCCGGAGTGCTCTCCGACTATTTCTGGATTGTGGTCCTTATTTCTTCGGTCACGATTTTCGGGAAATTGGCGAGCACCACCATCGGCGCCCTGCTCTCCGGGAGCAGTTTGAAAAATTCCGTTCAGGCCGGGATGAGCCTCGCGCAAATCGGCGAATTCTCCTTCATCATCGCCACCCTGGGCATGACTCTGAAAGTAACCAGTGAATTTCTTTATCCGATTGCGGTGGCGGTTTCGGCCATCACCACCTTTACGACTCCTTACTTAATTCAATACTCGAGTCCTTTTTGTGACTGGCTTGAAGGAAAATTGCCGTCCACCCTCAAAGCGGCCCTCTCCCGTTATGAATCCGCGATGTCGCCCGGCCAGGGAAATGAAGTGCTAAAACTCGTGTGGCGCGGGTACGGGCTCAAGATCGCCCTCAATGCGGTCATAGTGATCGCCATCACCCTGGCCGTAAGCCGCTGGGCCCTTCCAAGAATGCAGATGGACTTCCCGGTCCACCTCGTGGCTTGCGCCCTCGCCCTGCTCCTCTCGGCACCTTTCCTTTCCGCAATTTTTATGGGACGTCCGGCCAACGCCGCCGCCTGGCAGCCCGATACCATCGAGCGCTTGCGGAGGCTCCAGCTCGGGATCTCCCTCGTGCAGTTCCTTATCGGCGCTATCCTCACCGCCTTTGTGGTGAGTGAATTCACCTCGGTCCTAGCTTTCTCCGGAGTGTTTCTTATTTTAGCCACCGCCCTCGGCGCGCTTTTTTTCAGCCGCTACTCGGAGCCCTTTTATCGGGCCGTGGAGGGACGCTTTGTTTCCAACCTGCGCGGAAAAGAAGAAAAAAAGGAAGAGGCCAAGCCCGAGCTCGCGCCCTGGAGCGCCAATTTAGCCGAGTTCATTCTCTCGCCAAACTCCCCTCTAGTGGCCAAAACCCTGCAGGCCTCCGGACTCAAAGAAACCTATGGCGTGACCATCGCCATGATCGAAAGAGGAGAGAGTCGCATCCTCGCGCCCAAGCGCAACGATCTCTTGCTTCCCTACGACAAACTCTTTTTCATCGGCACCGATGACCAGCTCGCCAGCGTGAAAGCCGTGGTGGAAACAAAACCCAGCGAGCGACCGCCCTCCCGTCCAGAATCCTTTGGGCTCACCTCGCTCGTGCTTCATGCCTCTGATAAATTCATACAAAAGACAATTCGCGATTGTGGCCTGCGCGAGGCCGTCAATGGCCTCATCGTGGGGCTGGAGCGCGAAGGCCAGCGCATGCTCAACCCTGATTCCACCACCGTGCTCCAGGCCGGGGACCTCATTTGGATCGTGGGCGATCGCAACCTGATTCGCGAAGTGCGTAAATCCCCTTCACCAACCTAATCCCTCTCTGCTACTCTTTTTGGACCATCCAAGGAGGGGGTAACCATGTTTCGCTTATTCATTTCTTTCGTATTTTTCAGCACCTCGATTTTCGCCCAAGCCGCAATCATCGACGTGGATTCCATCAACAATCACCCACAAGCCGCGCGCGAATGGAAAGCCAAAGACAACTGGCTCAACCGGCTAGACCTTCCGGCCGTGCAGAAAATCCTCGGCTACAAACAAAAAGTAATGATAGACGAGAGCGTCAGCTTCTCCACCAAGCCCGGCCTGACCGCCGCCTTCGCCGCCGGCGAAATCGACTGGCGCAATAAAGATGGGC
>JAKFYM010000111.1 GCA_021730855.1 Bdellovibrionales bacterium | reverse complement strand
CTGTTATGCAATATAGTCTGCGCGTCGAAGAATGCAAGTATTGGATGCGATCGGATGGGCCACTTATCAATTTCTGCCACGCAGCATTTTTGCCGGAACGCTAGGCCGTGGGGAAATGGGATTGTTTCTCACGCACCAGCGCAAGAGCCACGGCTGTGGCCGTGGCGGCATTGAGAGAAATCAGTGGGCCGTGGCTAGGCAAACTCAGGGTGTAATCACAGGTCTTGGCAGTGAGCTGACGGATTCCCTTTTCCTCGTTCCCAATCACGATGCCCAGGGGCGCGTCGAGCCGAGCGGTTTGCAAACTTTCCGTGGCGTGCTCAGACAGGCCGACGATCCAAAAACCCTCTTCCTTGGCTTCCTCCAGCGCCCGAACCAAATTCCCCGCACGGGCCATGGGCACATGGGCAAACCCCCCAGAGGAGATCTTCAGGGTGGCCGGCGTGACAGGAGAAGAACGGTGCTCGGTGAGCACGAGCCCAGACACGCCAAAAAAAGCGGCGCTTCTGAGAATAGAACCCAAATTCTGGGGATCGGTGAGCTCGTCCAAATAAAGCAGGATCGGATACTTTTCCTTTTCTTTGGCGGCACGGACCAATTCTAAATGTTCGGCAAAACGAATCTCGGGAATTTCGGCGAAGACCCCTTGGCTGGATTCAAGCTCCGCTCCCGTTCCCCCGGCCCGCTTGAACTCCGCCTCAAAGCGGGCTTTTTCTTTCAAACCATAATCCCGCCAGGTGGCTTTCTT
Organism: Bdellovibrionales bacterium; assembly: GCA_021730855.1. Lineage (GTDB taxonomy): Bacteria > Bdellovibrionota > UBA1018 > CAIPTA01 > CAIPTA01 > JAKFYM01. The sequence goes on along the minus strand of JAKFYM010000111.1, from coordinate 4,369 downwards.
CTCTTCTGCGAGCGGCCGGAGCGTAGAAGAACGCCCCCCTTCGCGCTGCAAACAGTGCACGGCCCGAACGGGCTGGCCGGATTGCAACAAAGCCTCTACGGCATGGTATCCGATCACGATCATGCCGAAGCCACCTCTGCGAGAATGTCCTGTAGGGCCTGGACCGGGTTGGGAGCGGCCGTGACAGGGCGGCCAACCACCAAACAGTGAGCGCCCGCGCGCACGGCTTCGGCGGGAGTGAGGGTGCGCTTCTGATCGCCGGAAGCTGCGCCACTTGGGCGAATTCCGGGAACCATGGTGAGAAAATCTTTTCCCGCTAGGCTTTGGACCAGCGGCAACTCCTGAGCGGAGCAGACCACGCCATCGAGGCCCGCCTCTTGGGCGAGTTCGACAAATTGTTTTACCTGGGCCGAGGCCGAGCGCGGGAAACCAATTTGCTGGATGGCCTGATCATCGAGGCTGGTGAGCACCGTGACCCCGAGGAGCTTGGGCGCCGGCAGAGAGAGCTTGGCGGCGGCTTCGGCATTCGCCGCCACCGCCGCCTTCAGCATCTCGAGCCCGCCCCCGCAATGCACATTCTGGTAGGCCACTCCCAAGCTGGCGGCGGAACGGACGGCTCCGGCCACGGTGTTGGGGATGTCGTGGAATTTTAGGTCGAGAAAAATTTTGGCGCCCTCGGCGGCGAGCGCCCGCACGAAATCGGGGCCCTCGGCCACGTAGAGCTCGAGGCCCACCTTAAAGTAGGGGTTCAGGGCGATGGTTTTTTTGACCAAGGCCAGGGCGGGTTCTTTGGATGGGAAATCCAGGGCGAGAAAGGTGGTGCTCATTTGCTCGGCCTTTATAACAAAGTCGCGGAGGTTTTAGTAGGACCGAGCAAACAAAACTCGTTGGCTCGAAGGCTTCCCGCTGCGCACGCATTTGCCCGCTTCCTGGGGGTTGTCCAAGGGAATGCAGCGAATCGTGGCCTTGGTCTCTTCCTTGATCTGGCGCTCGGTCTCGGCGGTGCCGTCCCAATGGGCGCGCACAAAGCCGCCCTTTTCGTCCAAAGCCTTCTTGAACTCTTCGAAATCCGTCACGTCGGTGATGTGCTGGTTGCGGAATTCCTGGGCGCGGCGAAAAAGACCTTCCTGGATCTCTAGCATCAACTCCAGAGCGCGGGCCGGGATATCGGTGAATTCCACGAAGCTCTTTTCACCCGTGTCCCGCCGGGCAAGCACGGCCTGGCCCTTGGCCAGATCCTTGGGGCCTAGCTCGATCCGTAGGGGCACGCCCTGCACTTCCCATTCGGCAAATTTCCAGCCGGGGCTCTTGGTGTCGTCGAGGTCAATATGCACAGCCATCGGAGTGCCTAAGCCCGCCTTTTGCGTGGGCCAAGATTTTATTGAATCCGCGATGAGTTTTGCTTTCGAGAGCACTTCTTCCCGCTCTTCGGGCGTTTTGGCGATGGGCACGATCACTACGTGGATGGGCGCAAGCCGGGGCGGAAGCACGAGGCCCTTGTCGTCACTATGGGTCATGATCAGCGCCCCCACCAGGCGCGTGGACACTCCCCAGCTGGTTTGCCAGGTGAAATCGCGGCCGCCATCGCGGGTCTGGAATTCGGTGCCAAACGCACGAGCGAAATTCTGGCCAAGATTATGGGAGGTGCCGGCCTGCAGGGCCTTTCCATCCTGCATCAGTGCCTCGATGCAATACGTGCGCACAGCCCCAGCGAATCGCTCCGATTCGGATTTCTTCCCCGCCACCACGGGCATCGCCATATAGTGCTCGGCGAATTCCCGGTAGACATCCAGCATGCGCAAGACTTCCTCTTCGGCCTCTTGGTCGGTCTCATGGCAGGTATGGCCTTCTTGCCATAGGAACTCGGTGGTCCGCAAAAAGGGACGGGTGCGCATTTCCCAGCGCACGACATTCGCCCATTGGTTGATCAGGAGCGGAAGGTCGCGATAGCTCTGGATCCACTTGGCAAACATGGAATTGATGATGGTCTCCGAGGTGGGGCGCACCACGAGCGGCTCCTCGAGTTTTTTCCCGCCAGCCATGGTGACCACGGCCAGCTCCGGCGCAAAACCTTCCACGTGCTGGGCTTCTTTTTTCAAAAAGCTTTCGGGGATGAATAGCGGGAAGTAGGCATTTTTATGGCCCGTTTCCTTGAACTTTCCATCGAGGACTCGCTGCACCCTTTCCCAGATCGCATAGCCGTTCGGGCGAATCACCATGCAACCTTTGACAGGCGAATAATCCGCAAGCTTGGCGTGCTGGATAATGTCGAGATACCACTGGGAGAAATCTTTGCTTCTGGGTGTGATTTTGTCTGCCATACTAACCCTCTTTTGCCTCACTGATCTTAAAGGCCTTTATCTTACGATGCAAATGCGCCCGCTCGATGCCCAGCACTTGGGCGGTGCGCGAGATGTTCCAATCATTTTCTTTCAGCTTGCGAATGATGAACTCCCGCTCAAACTGGCTCTTGGCTTCCTTCAGCCCCGCAGAGGCCAAGAGCGAGAAATCGCTTTCCTCGCTCTCGACCGGACTCTTGGCCACAGCTTCGAGGATCTCGGCCGGCAGGTCTTCGGTGGCAATCACCTCCGAAGGGCACATAATGCTAAGACGCTCTACAAGATTGCGCAGCTCGCGCACATTGCCCGGCCAAGAATAGTGCTTGAGCATCTGCACGGCGTCTTCGGAAATGCGCTTGGGCTCTCGGCCCTGCTCATGGGCGAAAGTCTCGAAATAATGCTTGAGCAGCGGGCTGACATCATCCGCACGCTCTCGCAGGGGTGGCACTACCAAGGGAATCACCGCCAAGCGATAATAAAGATCCTCGCGAAAATGATTGCTCTTGATCGACTCCAGCAAATTTTTATTCGTAGCCGCAACCACCCGCACGTCCACTTGGATGGTTTGGTTGCCCCCCACCCGCTCAAATTTCTGTTCCTGGAGGATGCGCAGCACCTTCGCCTGCGTCTTGAGGCTCATGTCGCCAATCTCATCGAGAAAGAGCGTGCCATTGTTGGCTTGGTCGAACTTTCCGCGCTTCATCTGCGTGGCCCCCGTGAAGGAGCCCTTTTCGTGGCCAAAAAGCTCGCTCTCGATCAACTCCTCAGGAATGGCCGCGCAGTTCACGGCCACGAAGGATTCATCTTTGCGGCGGCTGCCGATATGGATGGCGCGGGCCACGAGCTCTTTTCCCGTGCCGTTCTCCCCGGTGATCAAGACCCAGCTCGTGAGCGGGGCGATCGTGGCAATCTGTTCTTTTAGGCTGCGCATGCGGGCCGAAGAGCCGATCATTCGGGGCTCCTTAAAGGCCTCCGAGCGCAGTATCCTATTTTCTTTGTTTAGTTCCTGGAACTGCACCGCGTTCCTCAGGGTGACGAGGATTTTCTCCAGCGAGAGCGGCTTCTCGATGAAATCGTAGGCGCCCAGCTTGGTGGCCTTCACGGCGGTTTCCACGTTTCCATGGCCGCTCATCACGACCACCAATTGATCAGGATTGTGGGCTTTGATGCGCTTGAGGGTCTCCATGCCATCGATGCCCGGCATCCAAACGTCGAGGAGAACCGCATCGTAGGAACCGTTGAGGATATAGCCGAGGCCCTCCTCGCCGGAGCCGGCCGTCATCACTTGGTAGGCTTCGTCCTTCAGCGCGCCAGAAAGCGAGGTGCGGATCGCGGCTTCATCATCGATGATCAGAATACTACGGGCCATGTTGGAGTACCTCAAGGGTGCGATTCACGGGGAGCTCGATCGTGAAATAGGTTTGGAACTTTCCATCTTTTTTGGATTGCACGCGGATATAGCCATCGTGGTCGTTGATGATGCGCTTGGCGATAGCTAGGCCGAGACCGGTGCCCTCCTCTTTGGTGGAGAAATAGGGCTCAAACAGCATCGGCAACACATCTTCCGGAATGCCGGGCCCCGAATCCGCCACCTGGATGGTGACAATGCCAGATTCCGGGCGGAAATTTGTTTGGATCTGCACGAGGCCACTCTCTTCGGATTTCATGGCCGCCACGGCATTATCAAGCAAGTTCAGAATCACGCGCTTGATCTGGTCGCGGTCAAAGGAGAAGACGGGAACATTCGCATCGGGAAGGAATTCGAAGGTCACCTGGCGATGGGCCTGACGGAAGAGGCCCACCACTTCGGCCAAAGCCGCATTCAGCTCGTTGGGAATGGGATTAGCCGCCGGAAAGCGGGCAAACTGCGAAAACTCGTTCACCATCTCTTTGAGCTCGTCCACCTGAGCGATGATGGTATCCGTGCATTCCTTGAAAATTTCATTCTCTTCGATCTTGTCCAAGTATCGCTTCTGCAGCCTCTGGGCGGAGAGCTTGATGGGCGTGAGCGGATTCTTGATTTCATGGGC
>JAKFYM010000148.1 GCA_021730855.1 Bdellovibrionales bacterium | reverse complement strand
GTATTGGTTATGGTGTTTGTGGCGGTACCCATGCCCGGATCCGAAGGCACGGCACCGGTGTCTGTGGCCGTGGTGGCAGAGTTGGTGCTCGGATCGTTTCTGGTACAGGCCGAGAGGGCGCCGAGAGTAAGGCAAAGGGTCAATAGGCTTAGGATTTTCATTTTTTCTCCTTAGTTTTTGTTTGGTTTTACATATTCGGGCTGTTGGTAGGCACAGCCGGAAGCGTATTCCTGTTCGTGTCTGTATTGGTAGAAGTGCCAGTGTCTGTAGAGCCTGAATTCACGCCCCAGCGGCCGGCGGTGCCCCCGGTATTGGCAGCGCGTGTGTTGCGACGGCGCTTCTTCACCGGTTTAGTTTCCAGCACATCTCCGCTAGGTTGTAGAGCTCCCGAGGTGGAGGTTGTCGACGAGGTCTCAGAGAGATCGATGGAGGGTGTTCCTGCCCCATTGGTGGTGGTGGTAGTCGGGCTGGCGCCCTGGTCGAGAGCAAGGGCGGGGCCCGCCATTAAGGCACACAGACCATAGACAAGACTAAGTTTTTTCATTTTTTTCTCCTGCGTAAAGCTTGGGGCGAGGCCCCTATTTTCCCGCAGAGTCGCAAGAGGAGTGCCAAGAGTAGGGAGTGCGGCTGTCTAGCTAGATTCTAGCTGCAATGCCGATGGGCGAGGGCGAAGAGCTGTTCAATGTCGACGGGTTTTTTCAGAAATTCCGTGAGGCCAATACGCGAGGCCTTTTGTTGGAGTTGTCCGTCGGCAGAGATCATGGCGGTGGGAATATTGGCGAAGACAGGGTCTTTCACCTGGTGTTCCCGGAACTGGTAGCCATCCATCACGGGCATCATGATATCAAGAAGGATTAGGGCCGGGAGCTGTTTTGCAGACCGCAAAAAATCTAAGGCTTCTTGGCCATTGTTTGCGGTTTGTACGGCAAATCCTTCGTCCTTGAGGACATCAAACATAGTTTCGCGAATATCGACGTCGTCTTCGATGAGGAGAATGTATTTTTCAGTGTTCACTAGAGATAAGTTAACAGAATTTCTAGATTCTTAAAAAATTTATTTGCGGGGAGCGGTCTAAGAGCAAGCAGGCCGCTTGCCCGCAGCGGTCCTCAGCTTCTGGGCCTCGGGGATGCGATTCTGAAGAGTCTCGATGCGTGTGCCATGAGAGGGGTGCGTGGACAGGAACTCTGGTGGCTGGCCCCCGCTGGCCTCTGCCATATTCTTCCATAGATCTACCGACTGTACGGGATCAAATCCCGCTTTGGCCATGAGGTCGAGGCCCATCACATCGGCTTCCGTCTCTTGGGCACGGCTGTGCGGAAGAAGAAAACCAAATTGGGTGCCTAGTCCCAAGGCTCCCATAAGAATTTTTCGGCGCCCATCGGTTTTGTTCCCCAAGATCACTTCAAAGAGGCTAATGCCGCCCTGGGTGACCAATTGCTCGGAAACTCGCTCTTTGGAGTGGGCCGCGAGCACGTGACCCACCTCATGGCCGAGCACGGTGGCGAGCTGGTCTTGGTTTTTCGCCACTTGCAAAAGGCCGGTATGCACTCCGATTTTTCCACCAGGAAGCGCAAAGGCATTGGGCGTATTGTCTTCGAACACCACGATTTCCCATTCTTGTTTGGGAAGGGTGTCGGTGATCGCGCGGGCCACGCAATGCACATACCGATTGTGATTGGCCTCCTGGTTGATTTTTTGTTTCGTTTTGAGCTCGGTGAAAGCTTCTTCGCCTAGTTTGGTCATTTGCTCGTCGGAAACGACGGCGAGCTGCTTTCTTCCGGTGGGAGAGGTTTGGCAAGAGAGGAGGAGAAAGCAAAAACAAGCGAGGGTTTTCGACGACATCGCCAAGGCATAGACGATCGACGACGAAAAGGGGAAGGGGCAATTCCCCGCGCTATTTAGTTTCTCTTCCCGAGCCAAAAAGGCGCTTCGGCCACGGCCGCCCCATTCACCAGCACTTCCACCCGGTGCGCGCCCGCATAGTATTTGCGGGTGGAGATGAGGCGGATGGAATGTTTCTTTTTTAGCTGCAGCGAGGAGCCCACGGCCACACGCTTTTTTGTCCACTTGAATACTTTCGCGCTAAGCTTGCCATTGGCTTTGCGGTGGTAAACGGCATAATCAATCAGCCACTCCTCTTCGCGCACGGCTTTGGCGGAAAATTCCAGTTCGATTGCGCCACCCACGCGGATTGCCGCCGGGCTTACTTTTAGTTTTGCTTGCTTCAGCTGGGGCTTGCGATAGCCGAGGAGCGCCAAGCAGGCCTCATCTCCGGCCTTCACGAGGCTGCGGGTGGCGTGGCGGATGATCCACTGCACGCGTGGATCTTTGTCCTTCTGCCAGGCGCGGAGCTCGCGCACTAAAAGAGCCGGATGGTCTTTCGAAATATCGTTGAGGTGATTGGCCACAGATTTTCGTACGTAGAGCTCCGGATCCTTGCGGAGCGCTCGCAGGATCGGAAGGCAGAAGGCAGGATCCATCTGGAATTCGACGAGCCGTGGCCCCCAGGGAAGCCGTGGGCGGGTGCCTTCGGAGGCCAGGCGGCGTAGGTGCACGTTTTCATCCTGGGCCCAGTTCGTAAGGACGGCTAAAGTTTCGGCACGATACTTTTGCAAAAAAGGGCGAATCGCAAACTCGGCCGACATTACCGTGGTGATTTCCTTGAGCGCGGCCAGTGATTCGTGAAAATGCTCGAGCCCATACTCTTCCACATATTGGGTAAAGGGCCAGGCGAGAAATCCCGCTACGCCCTTGGGGTTTTGTTCGGAGCGAATGGCTTGCTGCAGGACTAGCAGCGCTTCGGGCACATGGTTGGGAAGATGGGTGCGCAGGCAGGAGGCTAAGTGGCGCACACGATCTTTGAGCTCTTTGCCCTCGAGTCCGGCCAGCGCCGCTTTTTCGAAGCGGGAGGCCGAGAAGCTTGGGTGGGCGGCCCGGAGCACGCGGCTGAGTTGGCGCACGGTTTCGGCGCGGAAATGGTCTTTGAGTTTTTCCATGCTAGAGGATGCGTTTGCCAAAGGCCGAGAGCACCATCTCCACCGCAAGGTCTGCGGTTTGGTTGGAGACGTCGAGCACGGGATTCACCTCGGTCACGTCCATCGAGAGGAGTTTGCCGGAGTCGTGGAGGAGCTCCATCGCGAGATGGCCTTCGCGATAGGTGGTGCCGCCGCGCACGGGTGTGCCCACACCCGGAGCCACGGTGGGATCCATGCAGTCCACGTCGAAAGAAAGATGAAATCCCGCCGTGCCATTGGTGGCCACCTTGATGGCCTCCTGGATCACCGCGCGCATGCCCATCTCGTCGATGTCACGCATGGTGAAGGCGCGCACACCGAGCTCGCGGATGGTGGTGCGCTCGCCCGGGTCGAGGTCGCGGATACCGATCAGCACGGTGCGCGAGGCATCCGCCATAGGAGATTTATCACTGATGGCGAGCAAGTCTTTGTGGCCGATGCCGAGGCTGTGAGCCAGGGGCATGCCGTGAATATTCCCGGAGGCCGAAGTCTCGGGAGTGTTGATGTCGCCATGGGCGTCCATCCAGATAATGCCAATTTTCTCTTTTTGCTCTGAATAAAATTTGGTTAGTCCGGCAATCGAACCGATCGCTAGGGAGTGGTCGCCACCGAGCACGAGCGGGATGTGGCCTTCTTTCAGGCTCTGGTAGACTTTGTCTTTTAGGCCTTTCGAAGCGGCCGCGATTTCTGGGAGGTATTTGGCGTGGGCGTCCTGGGCTTGCGAAATTGATTCGCGCACGGGGATCGGGATGTTCCCGGTGTCTTCCACTTTGTAACCAAGCTGGCGCAAGCGTGGGCCGATATTGGCAATACGCAAAGCGGATGGGCCCATGTCCACTCCGCGCCGGCTTGCTCCGAGGTCACTCGGGACACCAATGATACGAATGTTTTTGTTTTCCAGCATAGGAGCCTTTCCGATTTGGTCTAGGTGGGGAGCTCACTATAGATCATTTTCGCGTGAAAACCAAGGCGGCAAAACCGAGCTTAGCGCTTGATATTGTTGAGAATTTATTGCCAGACTAAATTATTATTGTTTTCTCATCGACAAGGCACGCAGCACCAAAGAGCGCGGCAGGAAAGGCACGATGGAAACGAAGGCTTTGATCGGTAAGCTAAAAACAGAGCGCTTGCGTCCCTTATTTAGGTCCACCAAAGCTTTGGCCACCACATCCTTCGCTCCAACCACGAGAAAGCGATTGAAGGGCTCGGCCTGGCCCACTTTATTTTTCATATACTCATTCTTTTGAGCTACGGAGAAGAATTCGGTGGCAATCGGTCCGGGGCAAACGGCCAGGACTTCGATTCCGCGTCCCTTGAGCTCGAAATGCAATGCTTCGCTCAGGCTGAGCACATAGGATTTTGTGGCCGCATAGACGGAGAAATAGGGAGAGGGAGAAAAGGCTGCCGCGGAGGCCACCTGCACGATTTTGGCCCCGCTTTGCATAAAGGGCAGCACGATATGCGTGAGGTAGGTGAGGCCCCGCACATTGAGGTCGATCATCTGCATCTGCTCCTCGAGGCCAAGCTCGGCGAAGGGGCCGATCTTGCCGTAGCCCGCATTGTTCACGAGCACTTCAATCTGCGGTTTTTCGTCCATGATGCGCTTGTGCAGGGCAAGCATGTCGCCACGGTCGGTGATGTCGAGCGGGAGAATGATCCCCTTGGACTTATGAAAGCGATCAGCCACGTCTTTCATTGGCTCTGAGCGCCGGGCAATCAGCCATATTTCGTCGAGGTAGTAGGCTTTCTCTACCTGGCGCGCGAATTCTAGTCCGAGCCCCGAGGAGGCTCCCGTGATAATGGCGATCTTTTTAGTTAGTTTCGCTTGGCTCATACACTAAAATAACTTTTATGATGCAGGACTTCCGCGCCGAATGCACGATCAATTTCCATTTGCAGGCCACTGGCAACCGCCCGGCCAAATATGCCTGGGCTTGCTCGCTCGTGCTCGAGGACCAAAGCCGGATCGTGCTCGCGCGCAAATTTCTCGGCATCCGCAGCCGGGAGGAAGCAGAGCAGGCGGCACTGCGGTTTGGTCTCGAGCAAGCGCGTCGCTTGCAGCAGGAGAAAATCCAGGTCGCCGCTAATTTCGGCCTCGAGAATCTGGACAAGCCCGCGAGCCGGAGAGAGAATTCCGA
>JAKFYM010000167.1 GCA_021730855.1 Bdellovibrionales bacterium | reverse complement strand
GCCCGCTAAATCGGAAGCCTCCTGGTATCGCAATGCCGGAGAATATATCGCCACGCGCTCGACCCGAATGGGCCTGCCCACCGAAGCCAACACTCAGTTGCTCACCGACTGGAAACGTTTCGACGTAACCCTCGGCAAACGCATCTCGCTCCTCACCTGGAGCCAAGACAGCCTCTCCAGCGCCTGGACCTTCGGCGTGGAGGGCGGGATGCTGGCGTCCCTGGCGCGCTTTACTCGCGATGGCCGCCTCTTATTTGCCACAAATACCTTTGATGGCTTTTTTGGCGCCTATATCGCCTGGGCCGATGATGGCTGGATAGCTTTGCTGCGCACGGCTCATCTCTCCGCCCACCTCGTGGATAGTTCGCCCCAGATCCTCACTCCGATAAGCTATAGCCAGTTCTGGAACGAAGCCGTGCTGGCGAAGACTTTCCCCAACCCTGAAGAGCTCAGCAACTGGGACCTACACCTCCAGGGAAGCCTCGGGATCAATCATTCCGCCTCCCCTTCCACCCAACCCCCTCGCGCCTCCGCGGGGGCTAGCTTCGGGCACGCCCTCAGCGGGCCGGATTCCCTGGCCATCTTAGCAAGCGCCGACCTGCTCAGGGCCGGAGTGACCGGGCAAAAGCCCTCTTATTTCTATTTTCTCGGATTGGGCTCCTTGAATCGTCCGAACTCCACCCATCGCCCTTTTCGTTTTGGCGTGGCCCACTTAGCGGGAACAGACTGGAGAAACCAGCATTTTTCTAGCCGGCAAAAGTGGACAACCTTCCAAATCGCCACGGAGTTCTAGACCGTATCTAGTCGTTCAGCGATCGATACGCCACAACCTCTAGGTCCCCCACCCTCTTGATTTCTACGTCCCCAAGGTCGCGCTCTTCCGACTCTCCGCCGGTATTGTCCTCGAGGCGAATGGTGGCATGGTATCTCCCCGGAGGCACCTGCACGCGGGCTACCTGAAAGTTCCGAGGAAGAGTGAGCCAGGAGCGAAGGTCGGGCTGGCTCGCGGCATACATCGCCAGCTTGACGATGGTTCCCAGGCCCTGGTGTTGCTTGTCGAGTTCATGCCCAATCACTTCGCGAGCCACCACCCCTGCCACCCGCTTGGCGATATAGGTGGCGTATTTTTGGTCAAGGTTCTGCATGGCCACCTTTTCCACGTCATAGAGCATCTCGGTGCGCGCCACTTTTTCTCCATCTAGGTAGAGATGGGCGGCGCGATAGCGACTGTAGCGCGGGCGGTAGGCCGGGAGTTCGTGCCAGTGTGGAGAATTGGTTTTCTCCGGGGCAAAGCCATTTTGAAAAAGCAGGACCACGCCTCCGGTCTCCTTTAGTTCGCGCTTGGCTTCCCGAACTTCCTCCTCCGTGACACCCAAGGTTTTTCGCCATTTGTGCAGGTCGGAACTAGAGTCCATTTTTAGGGCGCCACGGATGAGGTCGGCGCGGATCCGCGAAAAATTTGGCTCAAGTTGGTGGGTTTTTTTGTAGTCCACATAGGCAAAGTTCCAATTCCGATCCCGTTCAAAAAGAATACCGGCCAAGTATTGGGCGAAGGCATTGAGATTGTAGGTGCGTTTGCCTTCGTCGCGCAGGAGCTCGAGCTTACGATTCACCTGGCGGCAAGCCACGATGGCATCCTCATCCCGGCCCATGGCGGCGAAGTTCAGGGCCAGGTAGACCGAGGTAAGGACGTGCTCAAACTCCTCGCCCTTATAGGTGGTGATGCGATCGTTCGTGACAATCGATGCGAGCTCGGTGCCTAGGGCCGTATAATTTTTGATCTCAGAAAGTTTATCCGCGAGAAGAAAATCTTGGATGCTTTGCTCGTATTGCCCAGCGGTGTAACGAACCGTGCCGCGGTCAAAGAGATAGACCAGCTGGTCTTTGCCGTCCTGCTCGGCTCCTTGCTGGTAAACGGCTTCGGCAGCCGCAAAATCGCGGCTTTGAAAAGCATCCAAGCCCTGTTTTGTGGCTGATGTGTAACTCGCACAGGCAGGGAGCAGGAGCCCCAGCCAGAGGACTCTCCGCATGGTTGGCTCCCTTTAAAACAAGCCGACTGTTTTTTTCCGGTACTTCTTGCGCACTTCTTTTTCTTCTGTGCAATCGATCACGGAGGTGTCGGTATTGGTAAGGTTCATGGTGAGCTTGTAATAGATCAATTTGTCGCTGCCCACTTGCTGCACGTTCGTGGCCAGGGCGCCGGTGAGTAGGTAGTCCACGCCAATTTGTTTGCCCGCTTTTTTTGCCGTCTCGCGCGACACGCGACCAGAGTCTCCATAGGCATACTCTTCATCCAGCTCGCCCCGGGAACCACGATCCACGAACTTTACCTTTCGGCTCTTGGTGAGCTGGGTGCGGATCATTTCGGTGAGCGAATCTAGGTCTGGGTATTCTTCGGTGCGATTTTGTACTTTGGAAACCGCGATGGTGGGACGTCCACGGGCCTCCACGATTTCCGGACAACTCACGATCGACTGCACAATGGCTTCGGCCATTTGCTGCATATCGGCTTCGTTGAATTTATCATCGAGCAACTCGACCCGATTGGGATCGTCATAACTTCCATCCTTGAATACTTTTGGACCACAACCTGCCAGTGCGAGCAGAAACAAGGAGAACAAAACTGTCTTCATACAAAAAACCCCCTAAGTGTTGCCCTATGTTACGGCGGATAGGGTGCTTTGCTCAAGATGAGTTCTAGGGCAGGAATCTTTTTTGGCAAAAGGCGCGCACGAATCGTGCGAATGGGCGCAAAGGATGCAAAGGACGCCAGGGAAGGGCCTACCGCTTGTGCTTGAACACCCAACGAATCGGATTTCCCCTATAACCAAAGCGTTCGCGCATGGCACGCTTCAAATAACGCCTCAGGGCTTCGGGAATCTCATTGGCGTCGCGAACCATGGCCAGGAACTGCGGCGGCCGATGGCCCACCTGGTGGATTTGGCGAAAACTCCCGAGTTTCTCAATCCAGTTCGGCCCCACCGCAAAAGCCTCCTGCACCACTTCTTCGAGCTCTTGTTTGGAAACCTTTTTTTGGCGTGCCTCGATGAGGTCGAGAGCAAGGAGCCAGAGGTCTTCCATTTTTTTCGGCAAATGCCAGGGACCTTCGGGCTCGAGAGAGTCCGTGCCCTCCGCCGCGCCGTATACCCGGCCGCTTTCGGCCGAAATCGCCACGAGCGGAGCAAAATCCAGGAACGGCCAATCCTTTTCCACAAGCTCGCGGAATTTCTTCAAGCCCTCTTTGGAATCAGATTTGATGTTGTGAGGGGCCTTATCCCATTTGTTCGCGAGCAGGATCACGGCGCAGCCTGACTCTTCCACGAGGGCCGCAATCCGCGAATCCTGGGTGGTGATGCCGTCGGAAGCGTCCACCATCAGGAAAGCCACGTCGGCCTTGTTTAAATTTCTCTTGGCGTAAAGAGCGGCAAGGTCCTCGACCTCGTCTTTGCGCTTGGCGTGGCGCCGAATCCCGGCAGTATCCACGAGAAGAAAATTATGGCCGGCGCGATGGAGCTCCACGTCCACGGGATCGGTGGTGGTCCCTGGCTTATCGCTCGCCACCGACCGCACCTCGCCCACAAGATGATTGAGCAGGGAGCTCTTGCCCACGTTCGGGCGGCCCACAATGCACACCCGGATGGAATCCAGAGGCACAGTTTCCTCTTCGGTGGCATCGGGAAGAAAACGGGCGATGCGTTCCCAGAACTCGACCATTCCCCACTTATGCTCGGCGCTCACGGGAATCACTTCTTCGGCCCCGAGTTTGTAAAAGTCGCCAATTTGGTAGCTCTCGCCGTTCACGTCGGCTTTATTGGCGGCGATCACCAGCGGTAAACCGAGGCGGCGGAGGTACTGAAAAATTTCTTCGTCCAGGGGGGTGATGCCTTCGCGCACGTCCACCACTTGAACCACCACGGAGCTCTCCGCTAGGGCCTTAAGGATCTGGCTCTCGATATTCTTGAGCAGCTCACGATCTTCGCGGCCGCGCCGCCAGGACTCCGGCACCCAGCCGCCGGTATCGCACATCTTCACAAAGCGCCCGCCGAGCACATCCACGGCCACCTCACTAAAGCGGCGGTCGCGGGTCACGCCCTCATAGTCCATCACCAGCGCCATCTTGCGCTTGAGCAGGGCATTGAAGAGCGAACTCTTGCCCACATTTGGCCGGCCTACGAAGGATATCATTGATCGTTTTTTCATCTGTTTTTTTCCGGGAGCACATAGCCGAGGAGCCGTAGTTGCTCTGCATTTCTGGTCCACTTGGGCGTGACCTTTACGAATAGACGCAAGACCACCTTGGAGCCAAGGAGTTTTTCGATATTTTCGCGTGCGTTCTGGCCGATTTCCTTGATCTTGGCGCCGCCCTTGCCGATGACCATCGGTTTTTGCGATTCCCGCTCCACGTGAATGGCCGCGTGGATCTCGGGGAACCTTCTTTGCTCGCCGGGCTCGTCATATTTTTCGATTTCCACGGCGCAAGAGTAAGGAAGCTCTTCGCCGAGCACATAAAAGAGCGTCTCTTGAATAAGTTCACCCACGATCGTGCGCAGGTTCTGGTCGGTGATCTCATCCTCGGGATAGAGCGCTGGCCCTAGCGGCATGGCTCCCTTCAGGGCCCCAACCAAAGATTCCATGCCTTCCCCACTCTTGGCAGAAAGCGGGAAAATGCCGGTGACCGGAAGCTCGGCCAGGGCGGTGGTGAATTGCTTTTGGTCGGCGAAGCGCGTGCCGCCGCGCTCCCAGATGTCCATTTTGTTGAGCAACACAAAAAGGGGACGCGGGCGCTTGGCGAGCGCACGCTTGAGGCTCTGGAACAGGAAACGCTCATCGCTATCTTCGCGCTCTGGCTCGAAGGGGCGGCTGCCGTCCACGATATAAACCAAGATATCGGCATCAGTGAAGCTCTCGAGGGCCTCGGCCACATAAAATTCATTGATCTTTTTGCCTTCGGGCGCGCGGTGGAGGCCGGGCGTATCAACAAAAATTATTTGTGAATCGGCATCGGTGCGAATGCCGCGCAGGCGCTTGCGGGTGGTCTGGGCCTTTGGCGAAACCGCCGCAATTTTTTCCCCGATGAGGGAGTTTAACAAAGTGCTTTTGCCCACATTGGGGCGGCCAATCAGGGCCACAAATCCACAGCGAAAGTCGCTCATT
>JAKFYM010000388.1 GCA_021730855.1 Bdellovibrionales bacterium | reverse complement strand
CAAGCTCCAAATATCGAAGAACTCCAAAAAAATCTGCACCACCAGCTCGCCCTGTATCGGCAAATCGTGGATCTGCTCCGGGAAGAAAAAGAGCATATCGTGGGTGTGCGGCTCAAGGAAATCCGTGACTGCACCTTTTCTAAGGAAGCGCTGCTCGATGAAGTTCAACGGGAAGAGTTCCGCCGCAAGCGCTGGACAAAAGAAGCGGCCAATTTCCTGAAAATAGACGAGAGCGAGATCACGATGGAAATCGTGGCCTCCCAAATCGGTGGCCCCGCCCTCTTTGAATCTTTGATGAGCCTGAAGCTTGCTCTCGCCCATATGGTGAAAAAAGCCAAAGAGATGAATGGCGACAATCGCCTCCTCGCCGAAAGCGCCCTGCGCGATGCCCAGCAGTTGAAGAAAAATATCCTCGGCCTCTCTTCGGAGCAGCCGCAGGTCTATGGTCCCACCGGGAATATAGGCAGCAACGTGCGCGACCAGAGCGCACGCTTCTTTAATAAGGAAGCATAGGGATTTATGGCTAGCTCCGTGAGCATGTTCAATATTGGTAAGAGCGGGCTGATGGTCAGCAAGCAGTCGATGACCACGACCGGCCACAATATTGCCAACGTGAACACCGAGGGCTTCTCGCGCCAGAACGTGGATCAGACTACTGGCCCCACCATTCCAAACGGCCGCCTTACTTTTGGTACCGGCGCTTGGGCCAAGGGTGTGACTCGCACCAGCGATGAATACCTTGAGCGCCGGATCCAGGGTGAGCATAAGAACTTCGCCAATGCCGAAGAGCGCGATATCTACTTGCACCAGACCGAACAGATTTTCAACGAATCCAACAACGATGGCCTGAATCGCCTGGCCACCCGCTTTTTTAACGAATTCCGTAAACTCTCCACCGATCCTTCTAACGTGGCGATCCGCTCCAGCGTGCGGGAGGCAAGCATGCAGCTCACCTCCGACCTTTCACGCATGGACAATGAGCTGCGTGAAGTGGCGAACAATATCGACACCAGAATCGAAGGCTACGTACGGGACCTCAATGCGCTTGCTGTCGAGGTCCGTGACCTCAACTTGGCTGTGGAACGCGCAGAGCTTGGAGGCGGAACCGCTCCCGACCTTCACGACAAACGCGACCTTGCTTTGAAGCGCTTGGGCGCGATGGCCGATATCTCCTCGAGCCGTGACAATAGCGGCCGTGTGACGGTGACTTTGGCTGGCCAGGTGGCGATCGTGGCCGGCGAAAACGTCAACTTACTTGAAGTGGCCCGCACCCCTCCGGACCCTAGGACGGACAAAAAGGAAGGCCATGTAGATATCTATGTGCGTGAGCCCGTGCCCACGAAGCTCACCGAAAAGATCAAGACGGGCCGTCTCGGAGGCCTGCTCGAAGTGCGGGATCAGGACGTGGGCGCCGCTCGTGACAAGATCAACAAAGTGGCTTTCATCATGGCTAAGGAAGTGAACAACCTGCATCGCCAAGGCTTTGGCCTGGACGGTGTGAACGGCCGCAATTTTTTTGAAGAGCCCACCACGCAGGCCGATGCCGCCCAGAAGATCCGTTTGAGCGGCGACATCACAAACAATCTTGACGCCATCGCCGCCGCCAAGGAGCCAGGCGGGCATGGCGACAACCGCATGGCCGTGGCCCTCTCCGGAATTGGTGACCTTCGCGGCACGGCTGGAGATGCGCATTCCTCGATTCTCGATGTCTATAACAGCATGGTGAGCGAGCTGGCCGTCAAAACTTCCGGCACGAAGAAAACCTTGGTCTTCCAAAAGGACGTGCTAAGCCAGCTGGAAAATGTGCGCGAAAGCCTGGTGGGCGTGAACCTCGACGAGGAAACCGCCAATCTTGTGCGTTTTCAGCACGCCTATGCGGCGAACGCCAAAGTGCTGCAAGTGGCAGATGATTTGATGCAAACCGTTTTGACGACCTTCAAATAGGAAAGGGTTTTGAGCCATGAGAGTCGGTGAAAATACAACTCTGAATACGGTACGCGACAGCCTCAATCGCTCGCGCCTGCGCATGAATGATCTGCAGAAACAAAATGCCACGCTCAAGCGCGTGAACGCTCCTCACGACGATCCCGTAGGCAACGCAAAACTCATGACAATTCGTAACGAAGAGCTAGACAACGAACAGTTTGCGCGGAACTCCAACCTTGCCAAAACATTTTTGAACTATACGGATTCGTCGCTCGAAGAGGCCACGAACCTCCTCGTGCGCGCCAAAGAGCTTGCGCTGGGGCAAGCGAGTTCCGCGGCTAATGGCGCCGAATCGCGGGTGATGGTGGCCGAAGAGATCAAGAACATCATTCAGGAGATGAGCGGGATCGCAAACCGCCGCCTAGGTGACCGTTTCATTTTTGCTGGCTACAAAACCTCCTCTGTGCCCTTCGACGGCAGCGGCAAATATGCTGGCGACGATGGCAAGATCATGGTTGAGGTGCAGAAAGATGTGTACGTGGGAATGAATGTTCCCGGAGGAGAGGTTTTCCTCGGCAAAGCCCAGCCGCCGCGAGCTCCGGCCTCTAGCGAGCCCACTGGGGGGCCAGAATTGGCTATCCAGCAGATGGTGGAGCGTCCGGATGAAGACGTCTTCCGCACCCTAGATTCCCTACGCGTGGGCCTCATGACCAATGACGTGGACTTGATCCGTTCCACTCTGGAGCCTCTGGATAAGATCCGTGACCGCGTGATCACCACCCGCGCGCAAATTGGCGCCAGAACGGCGGGGATCGACTCTGCGCTGGCAAATATGGCGAAGAAAAACGTATTCAACGCAGAGCTTCAGTCGAATATTGAAGACGCCGACATCATCCAAGTGGTCTCGGATATGGCCAAAGAAGAGACCATTTTACGGGCAAGTTTGCAGGCCTCGAACAAGCTCATCCAACCCACCCTTCTGGATTTTTTGCGATAGCCCATTGATCGCTCCCCCGAAATCGGTTATTCCAACCGGACCTAGGACGGAATCATTCATAGGGACATGAGAGGTTTGCACAATGCTAGTTTTGACCAGGAAGCTCGGCGAATCGATAGCCATCGACGACCACATTAAGATTATGGTGGTTCAGATCAAAGGCAAGCAAGTTCGTTTGGGCATCCAAGCCCCCAAAGAAACCAAAATCCATCGCCAAGAGGTCTATGAAGCCATTCAGACCTCCAATAAGGAAGCTGCTGCTGCCTCGCCCAAATCAGTGAGCCAAGTGGCTGAGATGATTAAGCGCGGTGGAGCTGCTGGCACCGAAGGCAAAAGCTCCTAAAAGCCGACTTTCAGATCCCTGAAGCGCCCTGAAAATCCTGGCCCCCAAGGAAAAAAAACCTAAATTATTGTGCATTCTGCCAAGGCAGGTTTACAATAAAAGAGGTGACCCAGTAGGGCGTCATTTGGGGGGAAAAAATGAAAGTCAATACCAGCCGATTTGGTGTCGTAGACGTAGCGGATACAGACATCATGGATTTTTCTGATGGTCTACTTGGCTTTGAGAACCTAAAAAGGTTCTTCATTGTGGATCCGGCCGATGAAACTTTGATTCTTTGGTTACAGTCCGCAGAATCTCCGGATGTGGCCTTCCCGATCCTCGAACCGAAACTTTTCAAAGCAGATTATAAAGTGCGGCTTTCTGCCAATGAGCTACGCTCGCTGCGGATTGATGACACCAACAAAAAAGACATTCTCGTCTACTGCATCCTTACCATTCCGTCAGACGTTTCCACGATGACATCGAATCTCAAAGCTCCGATCGTGATCAATACTTCGAGCTGCTTGGCGCGCCAAGTGGTGCTTCAGGAGAACGAGTATTCGGTGAAGTTCGCGATGTACCGAGAGCTTGTGGCGGTGATGATGTCTGCGGCGCCGGCCATGAATGGCAAAGCCAAGCAGGAAGAGGCCACGGCCTTATCGCTGCGGGAAACGTCTTCTAAAGTGGAAGTTGTTGCGCTCTAACGAGCGATCCACTTCTCATTCTTGCGCAGCTTCTGTAGCAAGCTGAGGTCGGGGTCGTTATAGAGATGAAAGCCCACCCACTGCCAGCGGTTGTTCTCGGCGTGGAAGGTGAGAGCAAATTCCTGTTCCTTATTTTCAGGCAGCGCTAGTTTCGCCAGCACAAAAAGATCGTTGGCACCACCACTGGGCGCCTGCCAAGCGGCCTGGCCTAGATCGTATTTATTCATAGTCGCCGCGATCGCCTTTGCGCCCGTTTCGGGACTCACCACGGACCCTTCGTCCGCCTCACCTAAGTAGATAGAAAAATCACAGCTTATTTTTTTCGCTATTTCCGCGGGACGGCCGGTGCCCATGGCTTTCATCGCCTCATCCCGCACTTCCTGCCAGGATCCAGCCGCATATTGCTGCTGTTTGCGAGCTTCTAGGCAGCGCACCATCACAAGGTCTCGCTCCAGCACTTTGGCATAGGGTTCATTGGTGGTGGGAGAGAAGAGCACGGTTCCATAGCCTTTGCGGGCTGCGAGCAGGAGCTTTTCGGCCTCTTTGAGCTTGCCGCTTTTCACAAGGCCTTGGGCTTTTTCATAAAGAGCCTTGGCCGCCTTCAGGGAGGCGGAATCTTTGCGGAAGTCGATTTCTTCGGCGAGAGCTGGGCTCGTGGTGAGCAGAGAAAGAAGAAGGAAGAGCATATTAGATGGTGCTCTCCGTGGCTTGGCGGGTCATGGCGATATACATCTTCACCTGGCGGTTGTTGGGCTCTTTGAGCTGGGCTTCTTGAAGCTCTATTTGCGCGTCCACCACATTGCCGAGGGCGTAGTAGAGCAGGGCCAAGTGCACGCGAGCGCCCACATGATCGGGAAATTCCCGCACGACTTTCTCGAGTTCTTGCTGCGCAAGGGTCATTTGCTTGCGTTGGCCATGGGTTTTGGCCAAAAGAATGCGTGCATCGATATTGCTTGGGTCTACGCGGGCGGCCTTGAGGTATTCGTTGGCGGCTTCATCGAAGCGCTGGAGCTGGCGGTAGAGGAGGTTGCCTAGCTCGAGGTGCTTGGTGGAGATTTCCTTGGAGAGCACAATGCTGGGAGTGGGAGTGCCTGGCTTGCGAAAGGCGCTTTTTTCCGCCTGCTCGAAGATTTGTTTGCCTTCTTGGTAGTGGCCAGCTCCAGCGCTTCGATGAAGCCGCCAACGAATACCTCAAGGCCGCCCGCGTAGACCCAAGCAATATCGATGCACGCATTCT
>JAKFYM010000367.1 GCA_021730855.1 Bdellovibrionales bacterium | reverse complement strand
CCTTAGATTCGGTCATGCTTTTGCGAAAGCTGAAAAGTTGCAGCAAGAGGGAAATCCAGTTCATGAAGTTTCCTTATCTACGGCCGCGGCCGAGCAAAGAGGCCAGAAGAAAACCCACGGCCGCAGCTCCGAGCACGGACTGGATCGGATACTTCCGCACGAAGTCCGAAGCATTTTCCGCAAGGTCCTCCGCCATCTCGCGCACCACTTTGAGTTCTTCGGAATCTTCCGCTAATTTTTTGGCTTTTGCGGCCAGGTCTTCAAATTTTTTTTCCATATCTATTCCTTTTTAGAAGCAGTCTAGAGACGGTGCCACGGAAATCCTCAAAAACCAAATCCGCCCCTTAGGCCCCAATGCTTTTTCCGGTAGTCGAGCAATCCTTCGCCCTGCCCCTGGAAGACTTGGAGGGTCAGAACTGGCAGGGCCGCTTTCGTGCTCGGGTTGTTGAAGCGAAAGGTCAGCTCACGGCCTCCCTGCAGAGGATTGAGGCCCAAGCGTCCACCAGGGAAAAAACGCAAGGTTAGGTCGTTGCGCTCGAAAAAGGGACCCAAAAAACTCAGCAGGGTCACATTCGCTTCCCACAGGCCGCGGTAGCGAATGATGTCATTGTTTTCAAGATCCTTGCTCACGGGCACCCAAAGCGAAATGCTCCAATGGATTTGGGTCTTCTGCCCTAGGGGCGTGCGTTGGGAATAGAGAAGGTAGAGACGATCCCAGCTGCGCGAGGGCGGGCCATCTCGCCCGTTGGACTCGTGTTGGTAGCCGAGGTCGATCCAAGTTTTTTCCGCTTCCGCCAGGTGAAAACGATAAAAAACTTCAGGGTTGTAGTTCAGGTCGTGAAAGGGCGAAGACTTTTCAAAGAGATCCCAGAACATCAGCTGCGTATAGGCCACATGCAACTCTAGATCCTGAATGAATTTTGTCTTGAGGCTCAGCTGCACCTTGGTGTTTGGTTGACCCGCAAGAAAATAGCTTGGCCGGTAGCCAAGGAATTGAAACGCAGAAGCCGCATATTCATTCGAATACGCAAAAGCTGGCTCGGCCATGAAGGAGAAGAAAAGGAAAAACACACGCATGACTACCCGCATCTTACGCGATCAAGGGGCTGGAAGCAATTTTCGCCATTGAGAACTCTCCTCGCCCGAGGTAAGGCTTTGGCCCCCATAACCACTACGCCGCGAGGACAAATGAAATTTCTAGTCATCACTCTCTTTTTTATCGGCACATCAGCCCAGGCGCATCCCCTTCTCGATGTCACCGTCGACAAACCCGTCTGCTTTGCGCGTGCCTATTCTGGACCCCATATGCAATCCCATCCCGCCCAAACGGTACGGCTGCTCACACTAAAATTTTCGCGAAACCCCTATAATCCAAGCACCATGCTAAGCCTCAATATTTATGCTGTCCTGAAACGCACGACCACGGACGAAAAAGGCGAAGAACGCACCATCAATCGCCCCTACACTAACCTAATGATTTGCGATCTCGCCGGCAATCAACTGAATTGCGGCGTGGAATGTGACGGAGGCAGGGCCACCGTGAGCTGGAGCCTCGAGAAAAACGCCAAAAACGAGATCACCTTCGTGAATCATGGATTCGTGCTTCATGGCGGCTGTGGAGAAGACATGAAAGAGGGAGACGAGGTGTTCTTAACCCCCACTCCCGGTGGCGATGATGTGTTCACACTATTTCAGCATCCCGAAGACCACTGCGAGTAGTTCGGTGGAAACCAGAAGGGCGCCTAGGAAACGGCTTTGGCTTTTTTCGGCAACTTAGGCGCCTTTACCTGGGCATCGGATCCCACCACCACCCGGCTTTGGCAAGGGTCGTAGGAAACGCCGTCAAGATCATAATGTCCGGTGGCATCCGATTTTGCCGCCACAACCTGCTTTTTATTGCGGCTAACCGCGGCCAATTCCGTCCAAACATAGCTGGCTAGGCTGGCGCCGGCGATAAAGTAGAGTCCATTTTTTACAATAGCATTCATAAAAGCCCCTTTCCCTAGCCTTCATAGCAAAAGCCTTTCCAACCCTAGAGTTCGAACGGACTTTTTCCCAGTCTTGCGGCAATATGGGCGAAACCGTATGAATTCCTTGGATAAAATTCAAAGCGATTTAGTTAAGTGTGGCCGCTGCCCGCGGCTGCGGGAACATTGCACCAAGGTGGCCGTGGAAAAACGGGCCGCGTTTGCGGGAGAAAAGTACTGGGGACTCCCAGTGCCTAGCTTTGGGGATCCACAAGCGCGGCTGCTGATCGTGGGGCTTGCTCCCGCCGCCCACGGCGCCAATCGCACGGGTCGAATGTTCACGGGCGATCGTTCGGGCGAGTGGCTCTACCGAGCGTTGCATAAGGCTGGGTTTGCCAACCAGCCCACTTCCCAGGCGCGCAGCGATGGCCTGCAGCTCCGCGATACCTGGATCACCGCCGTTGCCCACTGCGCCCCGCCCGACAATAAACCCTTGTCTGAGGAAGTGGGCCACTGCGCCGAATTCCTGCAGCGCGAACTAGCGGTTCTAAACTGGAAGGTGATTCTTGGCCTAGGGCAGATCGCCTTGACCGGTCTTTGGCCTCACCTAAAAGAAAAGGGACCTCGCCCAAAATTCTCGCATGGGGCCGAGGTGCCGCTCTCCGGTGGCCGCACTTTGCTGCTCTCCTACCATCCTAGCCAACAAAATACGTTTACCAAGCGCTTAACGGAGCCGATGTTCGACTCCGTTTTCGCGCGAGCACGCGACTTAGTTGTTCCCGCCGCTCGTGAGGCCTTCGGCTCTTAGCGCCGCTTGCACTGCGGGGCGGATACGCACGCGCTCCATAAATGCCGCCACGTTCGCGCGCGAGGAAAGATCGATCTGAAAGTGCGGTGTCCAGCTAAGCACCGTGAAGAGATAGGCGTCAGCCACGCTGAATTGAGAGCCGAGGAGATATTCTTTGCCGTTTAGCTCCTGGTTCACATAGTCGAGGCGCTTGCCGAGATTTTCTTTCGCCGCTACCTTGGAGGCCTCCGGAGCCTGGGGAGTGAAGAGCGGGCCAAAGCTCTTGTGCAATTCGGTGGAAATAAAGTTCAGCCATTCTATGGCGCGGTAACGGGCAAGCGAGCCGTGACCGGGGATGAGAGCCTTATTCGGAACTTGGTCGGCCAGATACTGCACGATGGCCGGGCCTTCGGTGAGAGTCTCGCCATTGTCGAGAACCAAGGTGGGCACATATCCTTTGGGATTTACTTTCTTAAAATCCGTGCCGTCAAAAGTGGTGCCCGTGCGTAGGTCTACCGAAACCAGCTCCACAGCTAGGCCGGCTTCCAAGGCCACAATATGCGGGGAAAGAGAGCAGGCGCCTTTAGAGTAATAGAGTTTCATAAAATCTCCTGGTTATAAATGGTCTAGATTGAGAGGGCGAGCCTACCATATCTCTCGACGGATAAGGGGACTCAATCCCCAAATTGATAGGCGAAGAGCTCCCGCACTGCCCGCTTCTGCCAAGGATAGGCTTGGTCAAGCACCTGCCAGTGGCGAGTATTGACCTGTCCTATGTCGGAATTCGACATCAGGTCGGCATTCCTTGTCTCCTGAGTGTAGTAGCAGTGATCGGCATGCCATACGCTATAGTAGTGATCCGCAAAACCCAAGACGTGCCCAAACTCATGGGCCACTGTTTTCGTCCAAGCCATATTGGCAATCTCTAGGGTGCGCTTTTTATGATTCACGAAGGAACGGCTCGAGAGCAGGTTGATGCGAAAGGTGTAGAGGCTAGGGTCTTTTTTCCACTCCAACCGCACCCGATAACCCGCCCCACTCCACTCCGACTCCAAAAGTTTTTGCAGCTTCGCTTCCTCGCCGGCAAAGTCCCCCGCATTCAAGGGCACGGTGAACTCTTTGGGCCCGGTCCGCCGCATGGCTAGGTTGGGCCGGAACAGATGCTGCGCGATCTTCGGAGGCACAAAGACGCGTTTCTCCACGATGCGCAGGCTATCTTTCTCAAGCAGGTAGCGAGCCATGGTGTCGAGGTTGCGCCAGGCCTCGAGGCTTGCCGGCGAGCGGGGATCTAGCTGCGTTTTCAAAAGTAAGCCCTGGGCTTCCTCCCAGCTCCACGAGCTTTGGTCATAGGGATGTTTCGGCCGCGCCTCGGGGCTTAGCCGCAGTTGGATCTTGCCCAAAGGCAGGAGCTGCGATTTGGGCAACTCCCTCCCATCCTGCTTGGCCCAAAGCCCTTGGATGAGCGGGCGAAATTCATCGATCACCTTGGCTAAATACAGGCGTTTGTCCTGAACCTGGCGCTCACAAAAATCCGCTTTGTCGCCCTGGCTAGCTTCGCGCAGCGCCTGGGCCACGGAAGTGTAGAGACCTTTCTGGATTTTTTGTTTTTGCTGAAAATGCTTGGTGCCCAAAAAAATAGTGAGGGCGACGAAAACCAGGCCGACCAAAAAGATTTGTTTATTTTTCAAAAGGAAATTTCCGTGCACTCAGGGCATCCTTGCCGACAAACCCCATTTTGTTACGCGCTCTAAGCAAGGCGGCAAACTTCCCGCACCAAAGCTTGGATTCCCGTAAACACCTCATGCAGAGGAGCAGACTCGTACATATACGCGGGCGAGCTCACGATCTTGTGTTTGGCGTCCACAAGGCATTCCGACGCTTTTTTGGGAATGTGCCGGTGGCCTAGCTTCTCGATTTCGCCGGCAGCTTCTCCCGGAGCCCCGAGCGTGAGCTCCAAGCCTTTTTGCGGAAACGCTAGGGCGAGGACTGCCGGCGCAATGCAGACCGCACCAATCGGCTTACCCTGGCTGAAAAAAGCCTCGAGTGTTTTTTTGACCTCGGGATGCACTCTGCCCTTGCTGCCTTCGCGCGCGAACGAGCAAAGATTTTTTGCGGCCCCAAATCCCCCGGGCAGGAGGAAAGCATCGAAGTCTGCAGGATTGAGATCCGCTAGCGGCGCCACCGATCCTCTCGCGATACGTGCCGATTCCACCAGTTGGTTGCGGCTTTCCGTCTTCGCCACCTCACCCGTCAGGCAATTCACCACGTCGCTCTGGGGCTCGTCGAGCGCGAAAATCTGGGTCTCCGCTCTCTCCGCCGAGAGTGCCCACAGCACGCCCACGGCTTCGCGAATTTCACTTCCGTCTTTAAAACCCGAACCACAAAGAAGGACCGCTACTTTTTTCATATTTGCTCCTTCCCGCAGCCTAGCAT
>JAKFYM010000033.1 GCA_021730855.1 Bdellovibrionales bacterium | reverse complement strand
CAAGGGCCTTGTTGAGTTGTTTCCACTGCGAAATTTTTTTCAACATCTTATCCTCTCCTGAGGGGGCTCAGAATTATTCTGAGCAAGAAAATTTCGTCTCTTTCCAGGATAAACTTAAGCGATAAGCACTGACAAAGAAAAATAATATTTACACTTTAGAGAGTGCGCGTAATTCCTCTAGCGAAATCACGGTCACGCCTAGCTCTCGAGCCTTGTCTAACTTGCTTCCGGCCTCTTCGCCCGCCAATAGATAGTTTGTTTTTTTCGTCACACTCGAGGTCACTTTTCCACCTCGCGCCTCTATCCACTCTAAAGCTTCCTGCCGCGAAAAACCGGCGAGCGTTCCGGTGATCACAAATGTTTTTCCTGCCAAAGCGTTGGATTGCCTAGTCATGCCCACGGGCTGAATACCCAGCTGCAGAAGCTTATGGATCTCTTCACGATTTTTCTTTTTTGAAAAATACTCGACCACACTTTTGGCCACCACCTCGCCCACATCCTCCACTTGCAAAAGCGCTTCCGTATCAGCGGCCATGAGGTCTTCGATTTTTGGGTACTCACGCGCGAGAAAGGACGCAATTCGCTCTCCCACATGCCGAATGCCCAAGCCAAAAAGAAAAGCCGATAGCTTGGCTTTCTTGGAGCGTGTGATCGACTCGATCAATTTCTGCGCCGACCGCTCCTTAAAACCCTCTAGCGTGAGAAGCTCTGTCTCTTTCAGGAGATAGAGATCCGAATATGTCTTCACCATCCCTGCCGCCACGAGCTGCGCCAGAATGCGCGGTCCTAGGCCCACGATATTCATCGCTGATTTAGCGACAAAATGCTCAAGTGCCTCCAAACTTTGCGCGGGGCAGTCTTCGTTCACGCAACGAATCGCCACCTCATCTTCAAAATGCACCACCTTGCTGCCACAAGAAGGACAATTTTCTGGCAAACGAAACGGAACTTCTTCTCCTGTTCGTTTTTCGGTGAGCACCCTCACCACTTCTGGAATCACGTCTCCCGCTCTCTGCACCACCACCCAATCGCCCACGCGAATGTCTTTGCGCTCGATCTCTTCTTGGTTGTGAAGCGCAGCGCGGCTCACTACCACGCCATGCACATTTACAGGATCGAGATTCGCCACAGGGGTGAGCACTCCGGTGCGCCCCACCTGCACGCTAATGGCGAGGATGCGCGTGCTCTCTTGACGTGGAGGAAATTTGTAAGCGGTCATTCCACGAGGGCTGCGGCTCACGAACCCTAATTCGTCCAACCAGTCGAGGCGATCCACTTTCACCACCACGCCATCGATGTCAAAATCCAAAGCCTCTCGCTTCTTTTCGATCTCTTTGTAGTAAAGCTCCACTTCGGCCACACCTTTACGAAGGCTGTGGTAGCCATGCCGTTCAAAGCCCCAATCAAAGAGGCGCTCCACCCATTCGCTTTGGCGGCTGGGCTTCCCACCACCCTGCCAATAGCCCATGGCATAGGCAAACAACTTCAGGTCGCGACTAGCGGTCACCTTCGAATCTAGCTGCCGCACGCTCCCGGCGGCCGCATTCCGCGGATTGGCAAATACCTTTTCCCCGCTTTCTTCCTGTTCTTTGTTCAAGGCTTGAAAGGCCGCCAGGGGCAGCATGATTTCCCCGCGAATTTCCACAAGCTCAGGAATCTTTTTCCCCTTAAGGCGCAGGGGAACATTGCGAATGGTGCGCACATTCGTAGTGACATTCTCGCCCACGCTACCGTCTCCCCTGGTGGCAGCAGAAACTAAAATGCCGTCCTGGTAGGTTAGGTTCACGCTGAGGCCATCAAACTTCAGTTCACAAAAGTAGTCCACCTCCCCACTGATGCCGAGCTGCTTGTGCACACGCTCATCAAAGGCAAAGAGCTCGGCCTCGTCCATGGAATTGGCGATGCTGAGCATCGGCACACGGTGCTGCACTTTCTCGAAGGCGTCTAGGGGGGGCGCACCCACGCGCCCGGTGGGAGAATCCACTCGCTTCCATTTCGGGTATTTTTGTTCTAGCTCTTCGAGCTCACGAAAGAGGCGATCATATTCTGCGTCGCTAACGAGCGGATCGTCCTTGGTGTGGTAGGCTTCGTTGAGTTCGTGGAGGCGCTCCACGAGTTCGTCCATTTTCGCTTTTTGTTTTTCCATTCCCGTTAGAAGGAATAATAGATCCCGGGCCCAATGGCAAAGCGCTTATCCGTCACGCTGGATGTCGAATTTTCGTAACTAGCGCTAGCCGAGTCATATTGGAACCCCACCTTGAGCCAGAAAGAATCGGCAAACTGGTAGTTCCAGCCCACATGGAAGCCAATCACCGTGGCCCCGGATGCGGTGCCTAAAGAGGCGCCGCTCTCGGTGAGGGTGGAAAAGGGCTGAAAGCCGAAGCCCCCGGTGATTTTCTGGCGCTCCACAAACTGCAGTTCACCATCCACCCGTAGGGCTGGCCCAGAATAGGTCTTCCCGCCAATATTCGCCGCCGTCACCGCGGGAACCGCGAAATTCATGTTTTGGTACCCAAGCATGCCAGTTACCGTAGCGCCCTCGGCCACTCCCGCGGGAAAGAAGCGATAGCCCCCGTAGAGGTCTAGCTTCGACCAGGAGGTGTCTCCAGCCACAATCCCGTTTCCGGTCAAATTGGCGCTGTGAAAACCATATTGCAGGCGAGCGATCCAATTCTTGGTAACCCATAGCTCGCCTTCGATACTGCCGCCAATACCAGAGCCGGAAAGCGCTGTGGTGGCGCCGCTCACGGTTTGTTCATGGGCCAGAGAGCCAAAGTGAAGATTCAGCCCTGCCTGCCCGTAGCGCGCCTTCGGTCGATCAAAGTCGCCCTTGAGGCGCTCGTCAAAAGGGTCCGGGGCGTCTTCTTGCTGGCGACGCAGCACACGGCCCCGTGGATTGGGCGCCTCCTCCTCGGCTTCGGTGGATCGCTTGAGCAGGGCACGCACCC
Source organism: Bdellovibrionales bacterium (assembly GCA_021730855.1). GTDB lineage: Bacteria > Bdellovibrionota > UBA1018 > CAIPTA01 > CAIPTA01 > JAKFYM01. Next base: position 2,296 of record JAKFYM010000033.1, on the reverse strand, counting down.
GCAAGACCTTATTTCCCGGGCTAATGGCCTCGCCCGGCGCTTCTTCGGTGATCTGGGCAAAGGAGAGAACTTTGTCCGCATTCGAAATCTTCGCTTTGCCCACGCGCACGTAATCGGTGCCAATCACGGTCTTCAGCAAAGGATGCCGCTGCACGGAGACCATGCGGGCGATCTCAATTTCTTCGCCCTGCTTGATGTCTCCCATTCCTAGGTCAATGGTCAGAGTGTTGGCGGTGCGCCCCGTGACGGTGCCCTCAAAAGGAAGCTTACCGAGGACGGCGCGGTACAATTTTTCAATTAGGCCGGCTCGCGCCTCCAGGGAAGCATTTCCCGGCACGGTGCCAGCCTCAGAAAAAAGCAGGTCACCATTGGCATCTCTTAGCTCGAGGGTGAGCTCTGCCTGGCTGCCAATATTATTGGAACGCAAGAGCACGGTGGTGTCGGCACCAGAAATCTTTGCGGCCTCTCGATGCACTTCCGGACTAGTGGCAGCCTTCTCATACGCATTGTCATCGGGACTGAGGGCTTTCACCACTTGGCGATCTTGGATGACCTCGAAACGGGTGTTGCGGCGGAAAAGGGCGAGCAGTTTCTCGTCTAATTTTGGCGCCACCACGCCCTTAACGTCGTCGAGGGAGGGAAAAAGAAAGATTTTTTTTAAACGAAGGGTCTGGTCCACCACAAGGCTGGGTTTTTCCTGCGCACTCGCGCCGGGCACGGCTCCATAGGTAACTTTATTGATCGTGGTTGGTTCCGCCGCCGTGGCCGCAAGAGGAAGGAGACAGCATAGCCACAAAGATTTTCTAGCCACGGCGATCCATCGTCTCTTCAAAGATTTTTACCAGCATCTTGAGCTCCGCCACCTGCTCGCTAAAAAGCTCGAGCTTCTTCGCTAGGCCAGCCACACGCGCTTCGAGTGCTCGCCAGCGCAAAGAATCCTCGTCCCTAGTTTTTTGCACATCTTTGCGCAGCAGAAGAAAATCTTGTTCCAGATCTGCGGTGTCTGCCGCAGGAATAACCAGCGCGGGCGCAGCGGCGGGCTTTTCCCGAGGGGCATCGTTCGAGGTAAATCCGGTAACGGGGGGAGCCCCCTCCACATCGTCGGAACGAATGAGGTAGCGCCCGTCTTCCATTTTGTATTCTATCGTATTGGATTTGATTTTGCGGCGCAGGGTGGAGATGCTGGTGCCGGAACGCAGAGCATACTCTGTGAGTGGCAACCAAAAGTCTGATTGTGTGCTCATTTTTTCCGTCCCCTAGGTTCCCTGATCGATTCGTTTCTCTACTTTGAGTATTCATGAACTCCCTAGAGAATTCAAGACTGATTAATCAGGCGGATTTCCCCACTTGATTGACAGGGAACCCGAATATCCTCGATACTTTTTTGATGAGCGAAAAGCAGCAGATCTCCAAACGCAAAAAGATCGCCTTTGTTTGCTCAGGCGGGGCCACAAAAGCTGCGGCGTTCCATATGGGAGTGAGCCTCGCCCTTCAGGAAAAAGGCTTTGTTTTTCGGGGTGGCTTGAAGACCAAAACTGTTGCTCCCGTAAAGCGCGGCCCGATGGACATCGACACCTATGTGGGATCGAGCGCGGGGAGCGTTATCACCACCTACCTCGTGGCCGGCTATACGGTGGACCAAATTTTCAAAGCCTACCTACGTAAGTCAAAAGAAAGTCCGCTTAAACCGCTCACCTTTAGCACCCTAATGAGCGTGAAGGCCTCTCAACACGAAGAAATCGCCACCAGTCTAGGAAAGCGCCTACGCTCGCTCACGACAAACGCTATCGACCTCCTTTACCGACGACAAAAGCTCCTCTCCCTCTCGGGACTTTTTACCACAGCGGGAATTGAATCCTATATGCGTGAAAGCGTGCTGCCCTCGAATCGATTCGAGGACTACGCTGTGGATTCCTGCGTGGTGGCCACGCAATTGAACCACTCCAAGCGCGTGATTTTTTCAAATCGCCAGCTGGATCCCCCTGCCGACGATCCTCGCTGCATCTACGAAACCCAAGTGGCGATGTCGGACGCTGTGGCAGCCTCGGTGGCTTTACCACCGATTTTTTCACCCTATGGTATCCGCAACGGAAAAGGCAAAATCGTGTATTTCTTCGACGGAGAAATCCGCGAAACTCTCTCGGTGAACGCAGCGGAACAGCTGGGAGCCGATCTCATCATTGCCAGCTACACGCACCAGCCCTACCACTACTCTCGAGAAATTGGTTCCCTCACCAAGTTCGGAGTGACCGCGATTGGCATCCAAGCGATCTATCTTTTGATCGAACGCAAAATT